>CAYJHL010000001.1:0-43692 GCA_964369585.1 uncultured Treponemataceae bacterium
CCTTGCTTTTTTTGTGTCTTGACGATACACACACATTGCGGTATTCTATAGACATGAAAATTTGGATTAAATATTTACTTGGAACTGCATTAGGAATTATTGTTGCACTTTTTTTACCGCTCGATACTGAAAATGCAAAAAATACACTTCAGTTTTTTACTGATTTATCAATAAGAGGTGGGCGATACTTTCTTATCCCTACATTGTTTTTTGGTATGACTATTGCGGTAGCAAAACTACGCACAAAAGGGAAGCTGATAAAGACAGGTGCCTTTACGCTTCTTGTTGGATTAGCTGTTACCGTAATGATTGTTGTTTTAGGTGTTTTATCAGCACTTATAGTAAATTTACCAAGAATACCTATTTCAGGGGAAAAAACATCACAGGTGATAGAGTATAACATTGCAGAACACATACTGCTGCTTTTCCCTTTTAATGGGGTAGAAGGCCTTTTCAACGGGGTGTACTTAGTTCCTTTATATATTTTAGCAGGCTTTTTGGGAGCAACATTTGCCTCAGATGCTCTTAGGGCTAAGTCAACCTACTCTCTATTTGATTCTCTTTCAAAAATCTCATATTCTATTTTGAGCTTTTTTGTAGATATTTTATCAGTAGGGCTCGTAGCAATTTCATGCACATGGTTTATAGCCTTTTTTGATGTATTGGAATCAGGTGCTTTTACCGGTTTAATAATTTTATTGGCAGTTGATACTGTAATTATAGTATGTGGACTACTACCCCTTCTATTAAAAGTGTTTTCTAAACGAGCAAAGCCGTTTAAAACATTATATGCCTGTATTGCCCCTATAGTAATTTCTCTTTTTTCAGGAGATGCAAACCTTGCATTATCTTCTAGTATGCGACACTCTAGTGATAGTTTAGGAGTTCAACGAAAAATAGGAGCAATAAGCTTACCTTTATTTTCTGCTTTTGTTAGAAGTGGATCAGGATTAGTTGTAGCGGTTTCTTTTATTGCAGTCTTGCGTTCTTATTCAAGTTTAGAGATTTCTTTTTTTGATGTGCTTTGGATAACATCACTTAGTGTTGTAGCCTCTTTTTTCTTGGGAGGTATACCTGCTGGAGGGCCTTTTATTGCTTTAACTGTGTTATGTTCTTTATATGGACGAGGTTTTGAAGCCGGATATTTATTACTTAGACCTGTAGCTTTTATTATTTGTACCTTCGCAACTGTAATCGATGTGGCTGTAAGTATTTTTTGTACATACTTTATTGCACAGCGTGGAAAGATGGCGGTGGAAAAGCCGAGCAGAAGTTTTGTATAAAGGGAGCATGCCTGAGGGCATGCTTTTTTTTGTCTACAGAAAGTAATGCTCTTGAGAATTTTTTAATAGAGTGATATACTAATAAGATGGAAAAAAGATATCTACTTGCAGGCAAAGAGTATCCTTTTTGCGAAGATTTCGCAAACTACGCTGTGAATTCAGGCAATTCAATTTTGGTAACTCTTTTAGATAATAAAGAAAAAACAGCTACTCCTACACCAAGTTTTGTATGGAATCGATCGTCACCCATTTCTTCGCGTTCACTTGTGTTGGAAGCAGAAACAACACTCGGGGGTTTAGATACCGCTTTTATTATGTTTGATACAGAGTTATATGTTGACGAATTTGAGAAATTAGGTATTGAAGTTATCTCTCGTGGCCTTGATACCCTCTTTGCTGGATACATGTATTTAACATTAGAATTATTAGAAAGGTTTACAAAGAAAAACGAAGGAAATATTTGTTTTATTTTAAAGACGCACCCATCGTTACATGATGCTGTAAAGCAACAAAAAAGAACAGAAAGTATTCCTTCTGGACCTATTGTAGATGCCGCAGCCTCGGCCTTTCGATCTTTTGCAGAAAATATTGCTATAAAATATGCTGGAGCTCCAATAGGAATACAACTTGTTGAATGTCCAGGATCTGCAGATGATATGTCTACCTTATGCCCATGGCTTTTTTCATTTGTTGAAAGTGCAAGTACCAAGCCCGTGGTTGATGCAAAAGTAGCCGGGAAATGGACGCAAATTGGGGGAAAAGTATCCTCTAATTGGCAGTTGTTTAAACGCTAATAGGAGAAGTAATGTCTTTATCTGAAACTATCACAATGCTGTTTCACTCAGAAATAACAATATCATCATCGCTTGTGCGAATAGCAATTAGTTTTATCTGCGGTGTAATATTGGGAGCAGAAAGACAAAAACGAAACCAATTTATTGGTATTAGAACAATTACAATTATATGTGTTTCATCTACTTTGTTAATGTTATTATCAATCTATGCAGGAACAAGCCTTCCTGGTAGCACAGGGGATCCAACAAGAATTGCAGCACAAGTTGTTTCTGGGATTGGTTTTTTAGGTGCAGGAACAATAGTTTTACAAGGCTTAAATATCAAAGGTTTGACTTCATCAGCTGTTATTTGGAGTGCAGCCGCTGTTGGATTAGGAATAGGTGCAGGCTTTATTGTACCTACCATTGCAACGGTATTTCTACTTGTTTCTGCAATAGTTATTATTGAAAAAATAGAAGAAAAATATTTTACACCTGGGCGAGCAAAAAAACTCGAACTGCACTTTGCAAACAATCGTATTGATATTGACGGTCTTACAAAGCTTTTAGCTGAAAATGGTATGATAGTTTCAAATACAGACATTCAGCGTGATTTTACGAAAAAGCACTTTGTGCTTATTTTTTCTGTTAGGGTTCCTGCTTCAATCGATATATTTGATGTAATTGAAAAAATAAAAACAAAGGGAAAGCTTGCCGAATTTACCCTTACTGATTAGAATAGGACTCTATGGAACAAACAAATCCCCTTATAGTTCAAAGTGATAAAACTCTATTATTGGATGTGCATGCCCCTCTTGCAGAGGAATGCAGAGATGCACTTATCCCTTTTGCAGAGTTAAAAAGTTCACCAGAGCATTTGCATACATACAATCTTTCACCTCTTTCTTTGTGGAATGCTGCAAGTGCAGGTTTTACAGCAGACGATGTTGCAGGAGTCTTAAAACGGTTCTCTCGGTTTGATATTCCACAAAATGTTCTTGCTTGGATAAAAGAAACCGCATCGAGATTTGGGAAGTTGCGTCTTGTGCCAGACGACATAGAAGAACCTTGTACGCAAGATGAAAAAGAAGATAAAAAAATACCAACACTACTCCTTGTATGTGATGAGTTACTAGTTTTTAAGGAAATTTTATCAAACAAAAAACTAGCAAAGTATTTGCTTCCGATAAATGACGAAAACGTACATACTGGTTCATTTGGATTTAGGCTGCAGTTAACAAATAGAGGGATTATAAAGCAAGAACTTATTTCTCTTCTCTGGCCTGTAAAAGATGAAGTTCCTCTAAGAGATGGAGATCCTTTAGAGGTAATATTACGAGAAAAAACATTAAAAAACAAACCTCTAGAAATTAGAGAGTACCAAAAACAATCTGTCAGATCTTTTTTAGGTGATGGCGGACCTGGAACAGGGTATGGAACTATTGTTTTACCTTGTGGTGCAGGTAAAACTGTTGTTGGTATCGCTTTAATGGCAAAGCTTAACATGAGCACACTAATAGTTACAACAAATATCTCTGCTGTGCACCAATGGAAAGCAGAATTATTAGATAAAACAGAATTAACTGAAGATCAAATAGGTGAATACACTGGTGAAAAAAAACTTATAAAACCAGTTACCATAGCGACGTACCAAATACTTACCTGGAGACCTGAAAAAGAAGGACCTTTTCCACACTTCCATGTTTTTAATGAGCGTAATTGGGGACTTATAATATATGACGAAGTACACCTTTTGCCGGCTCCTGTATTTAGAATTGCTGCTGAAATACAAGCTATTAGGCGTATTGGCCTTACGGCAACCCTAGTAAGAGAAGATGGATTTGAAAAGCATGTTTTTAGTCTTGTCGGTCCAAAGCGTTACGATGTTCCTTGGAAAGAGTTGGAGCGCTCTGGTTGGATAGCACAGTCAGAATGTATTGAAATGAGATTAGATATGGCTGAAGAAAAACAAATAGACTATGCTACTGCTTCGCTGCGAAAAAAACATAGAATTGCGTGTGAAAATCCTGCAAAAATACCTGTAGTTCTTTCGTTAATTGAGCGCTTTACGGATGACAAAATTCTTGTAATCGGACAATATCTCGACCAATTATGTGAATTAGCCGAATTACAAAAAGCTCCAATAATTACGGGGAAAACGCCAAATGCACAGCGAGATATAATTTATGACTCTTTTAGAAAAGGTGAAATAAGAGTTCTTTTTGTATCAAAGGTGGCAAATTTTGCCATAGATTTACCTGATGCATCTATGGCTATACAAATTTCTGGCACTTTTGGAAGTAGACAAGAAGAGGCACAAAGACTTGGTAGAATTCTACGCCCAAAGAAAAAAGTTGCTCGCTTTATAACGCTAGTAACGAGAAATACAGAAGAAGATGTCTTTGGAGCGAATAGACAAAAATTCTTAGCAGAACAAGGATATTCTTATAGAATGGTAAATTCTATTGAGGAAATACCGGAGTATCTCGAAGATGGTCGTTGTGAAAGTGGTGGTAGTAATGAGTAATGAAACTTTAAAAAATCTTATCCCCTGGAAAGAATCCCTTTTTCGATTGTCAGAAAATAAGTTTTTAAATATTGTTAGGATGTATGTTGGAATAATAAAAACACCGTACAATAAAGAACGCTTAGTAAATGATTTAGTATCGTTTTTATATAAAGAAGAACACAAGAAAACCATAATAGAATTACTATCAGAAAAAGATATTCTTTTTTTAAGTGCTGTTAAATTTCTTGAAAAACCAACAAATGAAACATTGTTAGCTTTTTTTGAAAATGAATATACTACCTTTTATTTATATGATTATATAGCAAATTTAGAAGAAAGATTGTTATTGTATCGTTATTTTGATGAAAGAACAAAAAAAGAATACCTATCAATAAACCCATTACTACAAGCACAGCTTGAAGAATACCTTTGTTTATCTGTTTTAATACCTCTTTCTGAAAGAAAATTTGATTCTGTAAACATAGAAAAACATCCCACTTTAGGGGCATCATTATATTGTTCATGGTATGCGTTTATTGCCCAGTATCCTGATGCTTGCAGGGCAGATGGATCGTTTAAGAAAAAAACACTTACAAATTTAGAAACTGTTTTTTATGGGGTTTCCCTTGATTTTTTAGCACACTTAAATACAGCTTTTGTACACCTTGGGCTTTTCTTTCACGACGGATCAAATCTGTGTATACATGAAAAAAAGTGGAAGGCTTTTAGTACCCTCACAGCAGAAGAGCAGCGTTTATATATCTGTGTAGCTTCATTTAGAAGGTTTTCGCGCGAAGTACTTGTAAAGCATACAAATTTTGTAAAAAATCTTATTGAAAAAATTCCATCTGAAGGTCTTTGTAAAACGACAATAGCGCGATTAGGTTTTATCCTAAAAAACACGCAAAAAGGGTTACAAACAGAAAAAAAAGCAGGATTTTTTGCAAATATGTTACAGCGTGCACAAAGTACGTCTTTAGAAGAAGAGGGTTTTTCTGATAAAGCTCTCCTTGATAAAATGGAATATTTTGGTTTACTAACCTCTATTGGTCAAGATAAAAATGGAAATGATATTTTAGTTTCGTCCTATGAAGGTGAAGAAAAGGAAAGAGTATTAGAACCAAAAATACCATTTGTAAGCTTGAATGCTGGATACTCTGTAACATTCCTTGTTACGGTTTCTCTTGAAACTATGCTTCCCCTTGTTTCCTGTATGAACTTAGAAAGCTTTGATACGGTTTGCCGTTTTGAAATAACAAGAGCCTCTTGTATGCGCAGCTTTGATAAAGGGGAGACAAACGAAAGTTTATTAAAAAATTTAGAAAAAGCTTCTGGAAATACGGTATCGCAAAATCTTACTTTTACAATTAATGAGTGGTTTGAAACCTATAATTCTGCAGCTTTATACCATGGTTTTGTGTTACAGGTTTCACAGGAAAAAATTATCCAAATAGAAAACAATGCTTTTTTAGCAAAAAGAATAAAGAAGGTTTTAGCTCCAGGCATATATATTTTTGATTTTGAAACAAGAGAAGAAATGATGGATGCGGTAGAAAAAAGTTCCCTTGATTTTATTGGCCTTCCAAAAAATAGCATAAAAGAAAGTGACGTTATGCCTTTTAATACATTAAAAAATAGCTCATCGTTTTCTTTAAATTATGAAAATATCAAAAAAGATATTGAAATTGTACAAACAGAACATTCTGAAAATATGAAAAAAGAGCTCGAAAAGCTTAATTTACCCGTTGAGCAAAAAGAAGGTTTGCTTGAAAGGATAAATCGAAAACTTATTATCACTCCAAAACAACTCATTGGAGAAACTGTTCGAAGCGAAAAAACAGAAGCAAGTGGTATAGATTTTATGGGTAAAATTCAAGTTATCGAGCAAGCTATAGCCTCTTCAAATATGATAGAAATTGTAAGTGCTGCAGGGGTGTTTGTTGGAAGGCCTGTGAAAATTGATAAAAAAGATGCGGATGCAAGTATAACTTTAAGTCAAGAAGATCAAAAAACTATAACATTATTAATTGGGCAGGCGAGAAATGTAAAGCGTTTTAGACAACCTCTTTACTAATAAAAAAAGCTACTTTTTCTTTATAAAGGGCTGAAATCTTTTTTTATCTATGATATTATTATTATATGAAAGTACAAGCAAAAAAATCAATATTAAACGGAAAAACTCAGGTCCCAGGATCAAAGAGTCATACAATAAGAGCGCTTCTTTTGGCCGCAGTTGCTCATGGAAATTCAGAAATAGAAAACCCATTAACGGGTGAAGATTGTGTATCATGTGCTAAGGCAATAGAAACAATAGGAGCAAAGGCTGATTTTTCTAATCCAAAAATTTGGAAAGTTTCGGGGGCAGGAGAAAACATTCATTTACCTAACAATGTAGTTGATGTTGGGAATTCTGGTTCTGTTTTGTATTTTTTAAGTCCCATTGCCGCTACTTTTAAAGGGTGGAGCATTTTTACAGGGGATAAGTCAATTCGAACAAGACCTGTAAAACATTTGGCAGATTTATTAGAACAAGCTGGAGCTACTGTTCATATAAGTCGCCCAGAAATGGACTCTCCTCCAATCCTGATTGAAGGACCAATACATGCAGGTGAAATTAAAACAGATGGGCGTTTGTCGCAATATATAAGTGGAATGATGATGGCGGCAAGTATGATAGAAGGGACAACTTCAATTGAGCTCACCGATCCAAAAGAAACACCATACTTAAAAATGACAAAGCACTGGCTTGAGGGAGCTGGTATCCCTGTATCAATTAGTTCTGATTACAAACATATTTCAGTTTCTGGTCCTCATAAAATAAAAGGATTTAATGTTAGCGTTCCTTCAGATTGGGAAGCGGTAGCTTTTCCGTTAATTGCAGCTCTTGTGTCAGGAAGCAACATTACAATTGAAAAAATAGATACATCAGGAACACAAGGAGATGATGCAATTGTAGAAGTATTACAATCTGTGGGCGCTGATATCGAATTGAATAAAGATAACAAGACCCTTCTTGTGCGAGGCGGCAAACACTCTTCAATCTGCGATGAAAAAAAAGGATGGATTAACGGACGACTTTCTGTTGCTTCAGACAACAAAGAGCTTAGAATTAATTGTTCGGGATATCCTGATGCTGTTTGTGCTCTTGCAGCAATTGCCTGCTTTATTGAAGGTACAATCGTTATAGAAGATATTGGAGTATGTAGAAAAAAAGAAACAGATAGAATTACTGTAATGACAAGCGAATTAAAAAAACTTGGTGCTGATATTGAAGAAGGTGATGATTTTTTAATTATTCGTGGTCACTCCCCTATCAATGCCGACGGAAGTGATAATGATACTTTTTCTTTGCACGGCGGCGAAGTTGAAAGTTATCATGATCATCGCGTTGCTATGTCTGCAGCTTGCCTTGCTCTTGGTTTAAGAGATGGAGAAGCGGTAACAATTAATGATTTTGAGTGTCATGAAGTATCCTTTCCTGGCTTTTTTGATACTATGAATTCTCTTGGTGCAAACTTTAAAGAGATTCTCTAAAACATAACGCCTTCATTTTTATGTAATAAAATAGATTCTTGCATGTGTGAAAGGTGAATATTTTTACTTTCACTCATGTCAGCGATAGTACGTGCTACTTTGATACAGGCATGTAATCCTCTGGCAGAGAACCCATAGCGAAGGGATTCTGAGTTGATAAAATCTTCCGTTTTAGAGTCTAAGTGGCAAATATTTTTTAATTCAATTGGAGAAAGGTAACTATTAGCTTTACCTTGTCGTTTACGTTGAATACTTGTTGCAGCTTTTATTTCTTTTCTTAATTCCTCCGTTGTGATAGTTTTTTTGTTTTCATAGTCTTGTATGTGGTCTATATTCGCTCTTCCCAGAGAAATTCTAATATCAATTCTATCAAGCAAAGGAGCCGAAAAACGTCTCCAGTATTGTTCCACTGCACGAGCACTACAAAGACATACTTTATCGGGAGAACCAAAATTCCCACAAGGACATGGATTAGAGGCTACGAGTAACTGAAATCGTGCTGGAAATTCTGTGCTTCGCCCTGCCCTACTTAATGTTACTTTTCCATCTTCTAAAGGGACTCTCAATGTTTGCAAAACAGAGGACTTAAATTCAGAGGCTTCATCTAAAAAAAGAATACCATTATGAGCCAATGAAATTTCACCTGGCCTGCAAAAAGGGCCTCCTCCTATCATCCCTTCAAGACTTGAACTTTGGTGAGGCATTCTAAAAGGAGGCTCTCGCATAAGACTTTCTTCTGGCTTTAGCTTGCCGGCTAAGCTATATATTCTTGTAACAGGTAGAGCTTCTTGAGTGGTTAAAAGAGGAAGTAAGGATTGAAAATGTTGTAGGGCTAATGTTTTTCCACAGCCAGGGGGGCCATAAACGATAAGGTTGTGTAAACCTGCTGCGGCAACCTGTAAGGCTCTTAAAAATAGTGGTTGTCCTTTTACGGAACTATAATCAAAAGACTCCTCTATAGGGACAAAGGAAACTTCTTCATGCGTTTCTACCTGTTTGTCCATGGTGCTTTCTTGTGAAACTACTTTGTTGTAAAAACTTTTAGAGTGCAGTTTAATTAATAAACGATATGCATCTTGAAGATTTTTAACAGTAAAAATACGTATATTTTTTAAGCCAGCAGCTTCTTGTGCGTTTTCCTCTGGAATAATGCAAAAAGGAATTCCATGTTCTGCAGATGTTGACAGCGCTGCATGAATTCCTCGAACAGGGCGTACCCTACCTGATAATTCTAATTCTCCCATTACTAGAATCTCTGTATTTTCAAAAATTTCGTTGCGAGGTAAATTCTCACTGCTATCCGTTTTAAGTTTTTCTTGTAAAACGGCCAAGGCAATGGCTAAGTCAAATCCTGCTCCTTCTTTTTTAACATCCGCAGGAGATAAGCTAATAAGAACTCTTTCAAGGGGGAACTCAAAACCTGAGTTTCTAATGGCCGCGCGCATCCTTTCTCGAGCTTCTTTGACTGCATTGTCAGCAAGCCCTACAACTTCAACAAGAGGTATTCCGCGTCTTAAATCAACTTCAATAGAAACTAAAGCCCCTTCGTATCCAAAAGGCGAAAAACTTATAACTTTCATGAACAACTCCAAAAAAAAGACTTTATATATATCTTGTCTTTTTTTTGAAAAACGATAGACTTTTTTTGAATTTTATAAAAATTTCTATAAAATTAAATAGTTATACTTGAGACTTTAATCTCGGTAACAATTCTTGAAACCAAAACCGTTCTTCGATAGTATTTCCACCACTTGTTTTACCTATTTTTCTATCAGCGCGTACATGCTCACCATGAAAATCGCTTCCAGCTGTAATAAAAAAGCCAATTTTCTTGCCCATTTCTTCTAGTCGTTTCGCTTCAACAACACGTACCCCTGGATGCCATGCCTCCATTCCTTCAACGCCTCTGTCAAAGATATTCTGTAAAACGGGTTCAATTTTTCCCCATGAAAGATAGAGAGATAATGGGTGGGCTAAAACAGGAATACCACCACTATCTTTTATTGCTATAATTGCTTCATCTAAATTAGCACCAGTTTTAGGGACATAAAAGGGTTTATTTCGGGCAAGATATTTATCAAAGGCCTTTTGTCGTGTTTTTACAATTTTCTTAGAAACTAAAAAATCTGCAATATGGGGACGCCCCAAAGACTCCGTTTCGAACATATTTAATAGTTCTTCTACAGTGACATTTATATCACAAGACTGCATTTTTTTTACAATTTCTTCATTTCGTGTATTGCGAGCTTCGCGTAAAAATGCGATAATGTCTAAAAGAGAAGAGCTCGGATTTTTTAAACCAAGACCTAATAAGTGGAATTCCCCTGTTGGCCATTGTATATTTAATTCAATCCCAGGGACAAACGTTACATTATGTTGTTTTGCAGAGTTTTTTGCTTCAGCCAGCCCGGCAATGGTATCATGGTCAGTGAGTGCCATTATTGACAGGCCTTTTGATGCTCCATATGCAATTAAATCTTCAGGTGATAATGAACCGTCAGATGCATTTGAATGTGTATGTAGATCAATCATAAAAAAACTATATCATAAATTTTATTTTTATGATATAATGAAAAAAATATAATTATGTGATATAATAAACATAGAGGTAAAAAAATGCCAAAGGCAATGCAGTACACAAAAGGATCTATCATTTATTTCGCAGGCGATATGGATGAGAGAATCTTTATTCTCCAAAAGGGAATGGTTCTTTTGACAAGTACCGATATTGAAACAAATATACCCTCAACAGAGCATATTCGCGAAGGTGAATTTTTTGGTGTAAAATCTGCATTAGGGCACTTTCCTCGAGAAGAAACAGCGACAGTGGTAACAGAAGCAAGTGCTATTGCGCTAACTGTACAAGAATTTGAAAAAATGTTTAGTGGAAATCGTCAAGTTATTATGAAAATGCTTCGCGTTTTTTCTAATCAATTACGAGCAATTCATAAGAAAACGGAATCAATACTAAAAAGTGAAATTGATATAGATCAAGTAAGTGGAATGATTTCTGTTGCACAAAGTTTTTTTGATGACGAGCAATATAAAGCATGTTGTGATGTTTGTACAAAATTGCTTTCACGCTTTCCAAACACATCAAAAAAAGAAGAAGTTGCAAAAATATATGCTTCCTCTAAGCGCAGGTTAGATTTGCAAGGCGGTCGCTCTAAAAAAGCAGCACACATTGGAGATTCAGAGGATGATTTAACAGGTAGTTCTTCTGCCCTAAAACAATTTTCTCTTCCAACCTTTTCTCGTTTTGCAAAAACATTTGAACCTGAGGCAGTTATCATTTCAGAATATGAGCCAGGTGATTCATTTTATCTTATTCAATCTGGGCAAGTACAATTAGTTAAATGTGTAAAGGGTGCTAAAAAAAATATCGATATTTTAAAGCCTTCTGAGTTTTTTGGTGAGATGGCAATTCTTGAAAATACACCCCGTTCTGCAACAGCTGTAGCACTAAATAAAGTAGAAGTTCTGGAATTTAATAAAGAAAATTTTGAAGTTTTAATTATGGGTAATCCACAGATTGCACTTATTCTACTAAAACTATTTTGCAAAAGAATATATGATCAAAAACGTCGATTTAAGATTCTCGTTATTGAAGATTTACAAGCGAGAATTGCCGATGTATTCTTAATGTTTGATGAGATGAATAGAAATCCTCAAGGCCTTGATCGCTCGAGACAATTTAATCTTACTATTCAAGATTTATCACATTGGGCTGGACTTCCTTTTGATGTAGCTCGTGATGAAGTTAATAAGTTTGTTGAAAAACGAAAACTTGAAGTATATGACACCTACATGGTAGTTTCCAATATTGTGGATATGAGAAGAATCGTGGATACAAAAGCTTCGGTACGCCCTTCATAATACTCATAATGAGACTTTTCTTTTTTTCTGAAAAATAATTTGCAAAGAAGTTGCAAATTATTTTTTTTTAGTTGTAAAAATCAAAATTTTAGTATATAATCTTTGATATGATTTATGAGGTAATGCTAACGCTTTTTCCTGGACAAGAAGAGGATAAAGAGTTAGTAAAAAAAAGAGTATTAAAAATGTTAAGCGACAGTGGCACATATGTCGGGAGTTCCGAAGTATCAGCCATTGTGAGCAAAAAAAAGTCAATTGATGCACGTCGAAAAGACGTTAAGATTCATATACGATATGCAGTGTATGTAGGCGAAACACCGTCCGATAGCTTTACTCCAGAGTGGAAAAAGGTGGATGCAACAAAGCAGGTTGTAATTATAGGTGCAGGTCCTGCAGGCCTTTTTGCTGCTTTAACTTTTTTAGAAAAGGGAATACAGCCCATCATCATTGAGCGTGGTTGTGAATCTTCTCAACGGAAAAAAGATATTGCTGAGATAAGCCGTACAGGTAAAGTTGAAGAGAATTCAAATTACTGTTTTGGAGCAGGTGGAGCAGGAACATTTTCTGATGGAAAATTGTATTCACGCTCTAACAAAAGAGGTGATATCTCTCATATTCTTTCAATACTTCATCATCATGGTGCAGACAAATCAATTCTATCGGATGCACATCCACACATAGGAACGGAAAAGCTTCCTGACATAATAACAGCAATTACAGAAACAATACAATCTTTTGGTGGAATTATTCAATATAATTCAATATGCACAGGTTTTGACTTTGATGAAAATCATCACATAGCTGCAGTGGACATCGAAAATACTATTACAAAAAAATCTGAAAAAATAATCGCACAAACAGTATTATTAGCAACTGGACATTCTGCAGACGATATTTATCGATTAGTTGCAAAATCGGCTGTTGCTCATGCAAGTGTTACAAGTGATAATATGTTATATGTTCTTCAGCAAGCTTTGGAAGCAAAAACTTTTGCAATAGGAGTTCGCCTTGAACATCCTCGCGAGCTAATAGATACTATTCAATACGGACAAGCAAACCAAGATTCAAACTTACCTTCAGCTGAGTATAAACTTACTGCCCAAATTGCAGGTAGAGGAGTTTATTCTTTTTGTATGTGTCCAGGAGGTTTTGTTGTTCCTTCTTCTAGCTCACAAAACCATTTGGTTATTAACGGGATGTCGGCATCAAAAAGAAATTCTGTTTGGTCAAACTCAGCTTTTGTTGTTGAAACTCGCCCAGAAGATATTCCTTCTGAATTTGGCAATGATGTTTTAGCAGGCTTGAATTTTAGAAACAGTATAGAAGAAGAAGCCTTTAAGCAAGCTTCTTTAGGAAAACAAAAAAATCCTCAAGCAGCCCCTGCTCAGAAACTAATAGATTTTTTGGAGGGCCGACTTTCAAAGAATCTACCAGAAACATCATATGTTCCAGGCCTTGTTTCATCCCGCTTAGATTTATGGCTTCCGGAACATATCTCTCTTCGCCTACAGGAAGCTTTTCATGAATTTGACAAAAAAATGAAAGGGTTTTTATGTGAAGAGGCTGTGCTTATAGCTCCAGAAACAAGAACATCAACACCTATTAGAATTTTACGTCATTCACAAACCTGTGAAAATCCTGTTCTTAAGGGGGTTTTCCCTGCAGGAGAAGGAGCCGGTTATTCTGGTGGGATTGTTTCCTCTGCTATGGACGGGGAAAATGTTGCAAAAGCAATAATTACGCATGTATTTGAGGAAAAAGCGCATGAAAGTACTGTCGGACATTGAAATAGCACAAAGCAATGAAATGAAACCTATTGCTGAAATTGCAAAAGACCTTTCTCTTACTGGAGAGGATTTTGATTTATATGGAACGTATAAGGCAAAAATTTCATTAAAAAAACTAAAAGAGTTTCAGTCAATATCTAGTAATCAACGAGGTAAACTTATTCTTGTTACGGCTATTACACCAACACCAGCAGGAGAAGGAAAATCAACCGTAAGTATTGGCTTAGCTGATGGATTAAAAGAAATTGGAAAAAAAACAGTTATAGCATTAAGAGAACCTTCTTTAGGTCCTTGCTTTGGAATAAAAGGAGGGGCATGTGGTGGAGGCTACTCTCAAATAGTTCCCATGGAGGATATAAATCTTCATTTTACTGGTGACATTCATGCAATTTCAATTGCAAATAATCTTATAGCCGCGCTGATTGATAACCATATACAACAAGGCAATGAGCTTGGAATAAACCCAAAAACAATTACTTGGAAACGATGTGTTGATTTAAATGATAGAGCATTAAGAAATATTATCATTGGTCTTGGTAGTTCTGCAGATGGCTTTACTAGAGAGGACCATTTTTCAATTGCAGTGGCAAGTGAAATTATGGCAATAGTATGTCTTTCCAAAACAATTAACGATTTAAAAGATCGATTAAACAATATTGTAATTGCAAAAAATTATGCAAAACAATTTGTTACTCTTGGAAGTTTAGGAATAACAGGGGCAATTGCCGCTGTATTAAAAGATGCTATAAGACCAAATTTAGTACAAACACTAGAGCATACACCTGCTTTTGTTCATGGTGGACCTTTTGCCAATATAGCCCATGGCTGTAATAGTGTGAATGCTACCTTAAGTGCTCTTGCTCTTGGTGATTATGTTGTAACAGAAGCAGGCTTTGCAGCAGATTTAGGAGCTGAAAAGTTTTTAGATATTAAATGTCGAAGTGCTGGAATAGAGCCGAATGCTATTGTAATCGTTGCAACTATTAGAGCTCTCAAAATGCATGGTGGGATAAAAAAAGAAGATCTTTCAAAAGAAAATATTGAAGCTATTATAAAGGGTTTTGAAAATTTAAAGGTTCATGTAGAAAATATTTCAAAGTTTGGAGTGCCCTCTGTTGTTGCTTTAAATAAGTTTTATTTAGATACACAAGACGAAATAGATACCGTAATGGATCTATGTAAAAAAATTGGTGTTACGTGTGTATTAAGCGAAGGTTGGGAAAAAGGTGGCAAAGGAACTATCGATCTTGCAAAAACCATTGTAGATACGATTGAGACTAAAAAGGCCCATTATAAGCCTTTATATGCGCTTACAGAGCCTTTTACAAGTAAAATTGAAACAGTTGCAAAAACCATATACAGGGCAAAAAATGTTGAGTTTTCTCCACTAGCCTTAAAAAAGATGCAAGAGTACACTGATGCTGGTTTCGCTAATATGCCTATTTGTATTGCAAAAACACAGAATTCTATTAGCCATGACAAGTCTCTTTTAGGGGCCCCAAAGGACTACACATTTCCTGTGCGAGATGTGCAACTTTTTTCAGGGGCTGGTTTCTTAGTAGTGTTATCAGGGGATATTATGACTATGCCAGGCTTACCAAAAGTTCCCGCTGCATGCTCCATAGATGTAGATGATGAGGGGAATATTTCTGGGTTGTTTTAACCAAAGCTAGGATAATGCAGCTACATATTCTTCAAAGGTTTCAGAATACCATGTTGCCAAAGTCTTAATTTCTTCTAAGTCTCTTATTGCTGCTAAATCATACAATGCTGCTACAGGGTATCCTGCGTTAATAGCAGTTTTCATAGCGAAGTAAGAATCTTCAAATATTACTGTTTTATCAACCGATGTCCCAATTGCTTGGAGAGCCATATCAAATATTGCAGGAGACTCTGCTTTTGCACTTCCTGCTTCTGTGGATGTAACAATGCCTTTAAAATAATCTGCTATTCCATGTCCTTCAAGTGCAATCTCTACAAGGTGCCTATCTGTCGCTGTGGCTACATACATTGGTATATTTTTTTCTTTTAGAAGATCTAAAAATTCTTTCACAAAGGGCTTTAATGGGACGGTAGTATTGTATTCGTTTTCCATAACGCCATTACATTCTTTTACAATTTCTTCTTTGGTTAAATTAAGGCCATATGTTTCTTTTAAATATTGAGCGGTTTGAATGATTGTAAGGGGATATAATTTTTCATTTAACTTTTCTTCTGGTTCTAGATTTTTAAGTTTAATATATGTACTTCCCATATTTTGCCATTGCTGCATAGAATCAAGTAATGTGCCATCGAGGTCAAAAATAGCCCCTTCAATTTTTTCCCATGTAAAATTTTTCATTGTTTTTCCCTTATTTCTTTTTGAGGTGCCATATCAGGCCCTTGTTTTTTAATGCTACTAAGCCTCTTTTTTCTGCATCATGTGCAAGTTTTTTAAACCTTGTGTAGCCATATTTTTTGTAATCTATATTTTTTGCTACATCAGCAAAAGGCTTCCATTCTTCAGATTGAAGAAGGGATAGAAGTTCTGTGAATTCTTTTGGAAGTCCTTTATGTGTTTGTGATTTCAACTGTAGTTTGTTATGCTCTTCTTCTGAGAATTTTATTGATGTTACTTTGATTGCAGCATTAATAAAGGCTTTCCATGTTCTATAGCCTAGTTGCTTCTCATTAAAATGTGAGTTTAGAAGTTTCATTCTTATTTTAACTGCACCTAAGAAAGGTTCTTTTCCTTCTTTGATCATTGCGGCAACGGCATCTTCCAGTAGCTCAAAACTTTGTTCTTTTGAAAGCTTTTTGCTGTTAAGAGTGTCTTCTTCGTTATCATCTGCTGAGTCTGTCGCATCAATTATGTCTCTGTAATCCTTAAAATCATCAGCCATTCTTAAAAGGTCTTCAGAAGCGTTTCTTGTTACGTCACAAATAACAAGTGTTCTTTTTCCGTATTTTCTTAAACTTTGTAATAAGGGGCGAAAATCTGCATCGCCCGTAATGAGTACAAATTTTTCGATATGGGGATACTGAAAGATAAGCTCAACGCCTCTTGCAACCATTGCCATATCAGAGCTGTCTTTTCCTGAAGGCGGTATGTGCAATAGCTCAAAACTGTTGTCTGCAAGTTCTTTTGCTATCTCGGTAATGTTTTTTTCATTCCAGTTTCCAAAAGCCATCGCATAGTTGATGTTACCTTCTTCAGATATAGAATCTTTTATCATTTGAACATAATGCATTCCTAATGGAGGTGTTACATTTTCAATATCCCATAAAATAGCTGTATTCATATTTGTCTCCTAAGACGTATCTATCGCCCTGCGGTGCGAACTTTATCTGTTTTCATTCGCATAATCCAGTTTTCTTGCAAAACTTCACTTGTATACAAAAGACAATCGTGGCCAAAACTCACCCATTTCATAATTGTTCCATCAACTGGATTTACAAAACAATAGTTGTCTTTATGCATTGGAACACTTACTGTATCAGGCCCAATAAACTCAAAGGGAACACCCTCCTCTATTTTGTTCATCGCTTTAAATGGATAAAGTTGCCAATTCTGTTGTTTTTTTGGAGCATGCGGTATTTTTTCTGGATGGTCTGAATAATCTTTTTCTTTTGCCTTTTGTGCATCAGGATGTAAAGAATTAAAAGAATCTTTAAATAATGTTACTGTTTTTTGCCCTTCGTTGAGTATTTTTTCAGTCTCTTCGGTGTTTAAGGCTTTCTCAATTGTACCTGACATTTCATATGCACCTGAAGATTCTCCAGATGTTGTAATATTGGCATCTTCTGGGCCGAAGAAAAACCCTGTTCCGAATGCTCTGTGTTGAAGGTTGAAAAGTTCTGCAACATAAGGCTTTGCTTCCTCTTCTGTTAGAAGCTTTTCTTTTGCGTCTATTGCTTTTCTATATGCTCTTGCAGTTAAAGCAACATAATATAAGCTTTTCATTCTTCCTTCAACTTTTAGAGAGTCAACACCAGCATTTTTAAA
This sequence comes from uncultured Treponemataceae bacterium, assembly GCA_964369585.1. GTDB lineage: Bacteria > Spirochaetota > Spirochaetia > Treponematales > Treponemataceae > CAYJFX01. Next base: position 17,748 of record CAYJHL010000001.1, read on the forward strand.
CTCTGTAAGATAATCTATCATGCAAAGATCTTTTGAGGAAAGAACCGCTGTAAAGTTTTCTCCTTCAAAAACAGGAAAATATTCGCCGGGTCGTTTTTTTTCTTCTAAAATTAACTCTCCACTTTGTGCTAATTCTTTCGCTGTTTTTATATCAAAATCCCACCGGCAAGAATGAGAACAAGCTCCCGCATTTGCACTTCGCCCATTCATATATGCGCTCATAAGACATCTTCCGGAGTAGGCAATACACATAGCACCATGACCAAAGGCTTCTATTTCCATTTCAGGAACAGCATCTTTAATTTCTCGAATTTCTGCTAAAGAAGCTTCTCTTCCAACAACAACTCTGTCAAAGCCTAGGGATTGATACATTTTTACCGCTTCCCTATTTATGCAGTTTGCTTGTGTGCTCAAATGGAGTTTTGCTTCTGGGAAATGTTTTTGAATAAGGTTTACCATTCCAATATCTTGAATAATAAAAGCATCAAAGGGGTATTGCTTAAAGTAATCTATTTCACTTAAAAAGGCGTCTAAATCCTTGTTGTGAAAGGTTATGTTCATTGCGCAAAACAATCTTTTTTGAGGAAAATGGCTTTTTAAGCTTCGGATAGCTTTATATTCTTCATCGTGAAAATTATCAGCCTTGACTCGAAGAGAAAAATTTTTTAAGCCAATATAAGCGGCATCTGCGCCATATTCATATGCATATCGTAGTTTTTCAATATTCCCTGCTGGGCATACTAGTTCCATTTACTTTTCCTCTTTTTCACGAATATAGGTACCTGCTTTTTCTACCGCTATATGAGAATCTTCTAAAAATTCATCGGCTCTTTGGAAAAGGTGCATAAGATTAGGCCACCTATCAACATCACATTGAATTCCAAATTTACGCAAACGCCCTTGAAAATATAAAATATCTGTTTCAACTAACTCCCCTTTTGCAACTTGAATATATAGAGGGGGGAAATTTTCTAACATAGATTGTTCTGCGAAGACGGGTGAAATATAGGGACTTTTCAAATTTTCTGAATAAGTATATAGCTCAGAACTCCATTTTAAAGCTTGGGGAGTTAGGATTTTATCTTTGATTGGTTTTATATCTGTTGGCTTTTCAAGGTCCTCTGATACATTCAACCAAGGTGAAAACAAAACTATACCTTTAATTTTTTTTCTAAAAGAAGCTTTTATTTTTAGTAAAACTCCTAAGGCCAAGCTAGCGCCTGATCCATCTGCTGCTAATATGATATCTTTTGGCTCTGTATATAGTTTTTTTATAACGGCCTTTATATCATCAACACCTGCAGGAAATGGTGTTTGGGGAGCAAGACGATACTTTGGTAAAATTAGCTTTGCACAGGAATAATGAGCCAGAGTTGCACAAAATCCTCTCCATGATGCAGGGGACCCTCCAATGAAAGAGCCTCCGTGAACATATAAAATTATTTGTGAAGTAGAGCATACTTCAGGAGATAATATATCACATTCAATTCCATTAATAGTAGTGGTTTCTCTCTCTACTCTGTTTGGAAGGATTGGAGAGGCAAATGTTTCTTCGATATCTTTTCTAAACTTATCTATATCAGAATTCGGGGTCGCAACCAACGTTTTGAGTTTTTTTATGGCTTGCTTTGTTTGTTGCATTTTCATACAAAGAGTATAGCAAAAAGTGTGAAAATGTGCTATAGTTTTGGAGTTATGCCAATAAAAATTCAATCAGATTTACCAGCAAGAGAAATTCTTGAGTCAGAAAACATTTTCGTAATGACAGATGAGCGAGCAACGCACCAGGATATACGGCCTTTAAAAATTGCTATAGTAAATCTTATGCCTACGAAAATAGCAACAGAAACACAGTTGTTGAGATTGCTAGGAAATACACCTTTACAGATAGAAATTTCTCTTGTTCATATGGAATCACATACCGCTAAAAATACCGGGGAAGAACATCTTCAAAAATTTTATGTTAATTCAAAAGACATTTTGGAACAGCGCTTTGATGGAATGATAATAACAGGAGCTCCTGTAGAACAAATTCCTTTTGAAGATGTTGATTATTGGGCTGAGCTTAAAATAATTATGGAGTATGCAAAGGAAAATGTTTTTTCAACCTTGTATATCTGCTGGGGTGCTCAAGCAGGACTTTATCATAATTATGGAATTCAAAAATATAACCTTGATAAAAAAGTGTTTGGGATTTTTAAGCATACAAAATGTGTCCAAAATGAACCCTTATTGAGAGGTTTTGATGATGTCTTTCTTGCACCACAATCAAGGCATACTGAAGTTACTAGAAGTGATATTGAAAAAAACAGCGATCTATGCATATTGGCAGAATCAGATGAAGCAGGAGTACTTTTGGTGAAATCAAAAGACTCAAGAAAAATTTTCGTTACAGGACATTTTGAATATGATTCGGATACTCTTGCAAGCGAATATTGGCGCGATAAAGAAAAAGGATTAAACATAGAAGTCCCAGTGAATTATTTTACGAATAATGATCCTTCTTCGCAACCACTTTCTACATGGCGAAGTTATGCAAATTTGTTTTATTATAATTGGATAAATTATGTGTACCAAGAAACGCCATATCACTTTGTATGGGATTAATAATGGAAAAAACTATGTATACAGGATACAATGATTCTTTTGATGTTGCTATTGTTGGTGCAGGGCATGCAGGGCTTGAATCAGCTCTTGCCTGTGCTCGTATGGGGCACAAGACCATTGTTGTCACACAATCAATAGATGCCATTTGCCGCCTATCTTGTAATCCTTCTATTGGAGGAATTGCTAAAGGAAATATCGTGCGCGAAATAGATGCTCTTGGTGGCGAAATGGGTAAAATAATTGATCAGTCGATGTTGCAATTTCGTCTTCTTAATAAAAGCAAAGGCCCTGCCGTGCAAGCCCCAAGAAGTCAAGCTGATAAAATTGTATATGCAGATATAGCGCGAAAAACTCTTGAATCGCAAGAAAATATATATATGCTACAAGATACAGTAGTAGATATTGAAACGGTTATTCTAAATGGAGAAAACACGCGTGAACAAAAAATAACTGCACTTATAACACAACGAGGCCGAAAAATTCCCGTTAGAGCAGCTGTCTTAACGACAGGAACTTTTTTAGGCGGAAAAATTTTTATAGGCGCTTATGATGAGAATTGCGGGCGACTTGGAGAACAAGCTGCTTTTGGTTTAACAGAGTCATTGGTAAAACATGGTTTTGCTATGGGGCGTTTAAAAACAGGGACACCACCAAGGATTTTACAATCGAGTATAGATTTTTCATATCTCGAAGTGCAAGAAGGTGATGAAAGAATCATTCCTTTTTCATTTGATACTGAAAAAGTTGAACGACCAATGGTTCCTTGTTATCTGGCTTATACCAATGAAAATACTCATGACATAATTAGAGAAAATATAGATTTATCCCCGCTGTTCTCAGGAAAAATTAGCGGTACAGGTCCTCGCTACTGTCCCTCAATTGAGGATAAGGTTGTGAGGTTTGGGGAGAGAGAAAGGCATCAATTGTTTTTAGAACCTGAAAGTTTACTTACTGAAGAAATGTATCTTAATGGTTTTTCTTCCTCCTTACCTGAAGATGTTCAGGATAGCTTTTTACGATCTATGGATGCTTTTAAAAATGCAATTATTTCAAGACCGGGATATGCAGTTGAGTATGATTACATTGATCCAACGCAACTTTATGCGAGCTTAGAAACAAAGAAAGTTGCAGGGCTTTTCACAGCTGGACAAATTAATGGAACTTCTGGTTATGAAGAGGCAGCAGGACAGGGTTTAATGGCTGGGATAAATGCAGGTCTTTATGCAAAGGCGCACATAGAGATTTGCGGATGTCACACACGTGAAAAGAACGAAGATGGCCGTGAAGTATGCTTTGCAGGAAATAAAGATAGATTGCACGATATTCCCTCTTATGAGCCTCTAATATTAGGGCGTGATGAAGCATATATTGGTGTTTTGATTGATGATTTGGTTACCTTAGGTACAAAAGAGCCTTATCGAATGTTTACAGCTCGTGCAGAGTACCGCTTAAAATTACGCCATGATAGTGCAGATGAGAGACTTTTTCCGAAAGGCTACGCGGTGGGATTAAAAACACCTCTCCAAATGGAAAAACTTAATAGAAAGCTTACACAAAAAAAGGAGATTCTATCTCTTTTTGAAAAAGATTTTAATCTTGCAAATGAGGAAACTCTTTTTTCTAGTGAGCTTACAAAAAAATATTCAATGGAAATATTAGAATCTGCAGCAATTGATTTTAAATATAAACATTATGTTGAAAAGCAAGATAAGCGTATTGAAAAAATGAGAAAAATGGAAAACGCGAAAATACCAGAAAATTTTGATTATGCAAGTATTACGAGCCTTTCAAATGAATCGCGACAAAAACTTGAAAAAATACGACCCCAAACGCTTGGACAAGCAAGCAGAATTTCAGGTATAAGAAATTCTGATGTAATGCTCTTAATGGTGTATTTGAGATAGAATTTTTATTTTCTTTTATGCTGCTTTTTTCTTACTAAAAACTCTTTAGCCGTCTTCTTGCTTTCTTTTTCTGCTGTTTGCATATAAAGATTGTACAATGTTTCTTGGCTTCGGATACGAGGAGCTTCTTTTTCTATTTTTTGGCTCCAGGTACCATCGGAGTGAAGCTTATGAGACTTTTGATTATCTGTAAAATATATTTTTAATATTTCTTTAATTTCTAAAAATATATTTTTTTGCATAACGGGGAACATTAGTTCAACACGCCTGTCTAGATTTCGAGACATCCAATCTGAGCTTGCTAGGTATAATTCTTCAGAGCCGCCATTCTGGAAATAAAATATTCGTGTATGCTCTAAGAATCTATCAATTATGCTAACGACAGAAATGTTTTCACTTTGACCTTTTAACCCAGGAACAAGCATGCAAATTCCTCTAATATTTAAAAGAACAGTGACATGAGCGTTGCTTGCTTTGTATAAGGCTTTTATAATTTCTGGGTGTGTTAGGCTATTCATTTTTGCGATAATAAGACCAGGCTTTTCTTTTGAAGAGCTTTGAATTTCTCTGTCTATCATGGTTAATAGCTGAGATTTTAAGGTGACAGGAGCCATAAAAAGACGAGACATGTTTTGTATTGCTGAATAACCAGATATCATATTAAAAAGAAGTGCAATATCATTTGCTATCTCTGCATTTGTTGTAAACAAAGACATGTCTACATAAAGCCTAGCTGTTTTTTCATTATAATTACCTGTGCCCATATGAACATAGCGTACTATACCAGAGCTTTCTTTACGTACAATATAAAGTATTTTTGCATGCACTTTTAAGTGTGCAATGCCATAAATTACTATTACTCCAGCTTGTTGTAAAGTATTTGCCCACGTTATGTTTCTTTCTTCATCAAAACGTGCTTTTAGCTCTACAAATACTGTTACTTGCTTTCCTTTTTGTGCGGCTTTTATAAGACTTTTTATTAAGGGAGAATCACCGCTTGTTCTATAAAGCGTCATCTTGATTGCCATTACATCTTTGTCTTCCGCCGCGTCTCGTACAAACTGTAATACGGGTTCGTATGATTCATAAGGTACGTGCAAAAGAATGTCCCTTTGCTTTAAAACATCCCAAAGAGGCTGTTTTTGCTCTAATGTATCGGGATAAAAATTCTTCCATGAAGGATAGCGCAGGTGTCCATAACCATCTGTAGAGTCGAGACCTGTAAAATTTTTAAGATCAATAAAGTGCGTTTCAGTACTATAGACATCTTGTTCAGATAGACTAGCTTTATCAATAAGCATCTTTGCAATATCGTTGCTGCTTGAAGTACAGGTGAGTCGAATTGGAATAGCTTTCTTTCTTTCACTAATGATGCCTTCCATGGCTTCAATAAAATTATCTTCTACTTCTTCATTAACGGCGAAGGCGGCATCACAGACAGCTTTAAAAACTAAGGTTTGCTCAACTGAAAATCCTGAAAAAAGAGCTGTTCCATACATAATAATTATGTCTTCGATAAGTGTAAAACGGCGCTCCTTTGCTTGCGAGGGAAGCCAAATAATCCTGTCCATCACAGTAGGCACTTGAACAAATGCCAACGGTTTTTCGTCTGAATGCATTACATTTTTGTAGAAGGTTTGGTCAGAAGAAAGAGGTTGTAATAAAAAGGCTATATGTACTTTTAAATTTGAAAATAAAGGAAGTTCTCCATTTGCTTCTGTCCTAAGGGGTGTGAGCAAAGGAAAAATTTGTTCGTTAAAAAGGTTTTCTGTAAAATGCTTTTCTTCAGATGAAAAATCTGCTGGGGGAACATAGATGATTCCTTCTTTCTTTAATTCAACAAGAACATCATTACTAAAAAGCTTATGTTGTGTATCAAAAACTTCATGCGCTCTTTTTGAAATAAGGCGAAGCTGTTCTTTTGCAGTTAAGCCCGTAATGTCTGTCCAGCTTGGATCGAGTTTAGCTTGATTTTTTAAGCCTGCTACGCGAACCATAAAAAATTCATCAAAATTAGAGGAAACTATTGATAAAAATTTTATTCGTTCAAAAAGGGGAACGCGCTTGTTTTGTGCTTCTTTTAAAACTCTCGCATTAAATTCAATCCATGAAAGTTCTCTGTTAATGAACAAATTCTGTGCTTCTTTCGACATTATATCCTCTTTAACTTTTAATTATGTTAATAAAACGGTATATCCAAATACTGACTCGAATAAATCGCTCTTTTCAGCTATAGCCTGCTTTTCAAGTTTTGTTTCATGAATATCTTTTAACTCTAATATGAGCATAGTATCACTGAGAGAAATCTTTATGCCTTTTAAGCGTTGAGAGTGGGCTCTGTCTAGTGCATCAGCGACTCTCAAAATAGCAGACAGCTTTAGAACTTTCATTCTGTCCTTTCTTGGCAGGGCTAAAAAATCTTTGTCATCTGGAAGAGTTACACTTCCTCTGTGATAGCGTGTTATCATAGCAATAATATTGAGAGTTGGTTTTTCAAGTCCAAAAATATTTGAATGTGAAATAATATACTGACTATGTAATTCATGGTCTGTATCACGGATAAAAGTTCCTACATCATGTAAAAGGGCTGCAATTTCTAAAATGAGCCTACCATCATTTTGTAAACCTATTTCTGAACCCATTGCATCATGAATTTTTAAAGCCATTGTCTTAACATATTGAGCATGAGCTTCATCGATTCGATATTTTTTGCCTGTTCGTAATGCAGAAGCTAATATTTGTGAAGAGAAATTGCCTTCTAATAAAGTTGTTTCTGCAAACTTACTTACAAAAAGACCTTCTCTAATGGTTGTATCAGATACAATAATTTCTTCTGCTTTTGTTAAGTCCAAAAATAATTTGTACACTAAAAGAGAAACTGGTAGCATTCGAATATCGTTGTATTCTACTTGAAATTTAGTAACAATTTCATTTAAAGAAAGTTGTTCAACTTCTTCAACAAACGGATAATATTTTGAGCGCGAAATTGACCATGTGCGGTTTCCCAGCGGTGTGCCTATTTGCTTTGCAATTATTTGTGCGTCTGAACCAATGGTAATAAAGTGGTGTATTTTTTTCAATCCGCCGCCAATATTTAAATTGATTCCTGCATTGTTTATATAAGATTCTAGGTACCTTTTTGTATCACTTTTTGAGCCACCCATAGCTTTTATATATTGGTCTATAAGAACAGTACCCAAACGTAAACTGTGTACAGTAACTATTTTTCCTCTGCTAAGAGTCATAATTTCAGTAGAACCACCGCCTATTTCTAGGATAACTGAGTTTTTGTTTTGATACTTTGGAAGCTCTTTTCGAAGTATATCTGAAACTGCTAAATAGACAAGTCTGCTTTCTTCTATTCCATCAATGAGTTTTATGGGAAACCCTGTCTTAACCATAATTCGGTCTAAGAAAGAATCGCGGTTTTGAGCTTCTCTTAAAGCACTCGTAGCAACAGTTCTAACCTGAAAAGGTTTTATGCTCCAACCATCTAGCTGTTCTCTAAAACTACTAAAATTTTGGATACATTGTAATAAGCTGTCTCGACTAATTGAACCAGTAGTAAAAACATCCCATCCCAAAGAAACGGGAAGCTCTGATTTATCAATAATGCGCCAATTACCCCTCTCATCCACTTCGCACACCATTAGGCGTATACCTGTAGATCCTAACTCAATAACGGCTTCCAATGTTTTCATGTAACAGTTTTCCTCAAGAGAAATTGTAAAACATTTCTTATAATTTGTCTATGAGCATAGAACATTTGCCTGATGGAATAGGTAACGTTTTTTTCTTTTCTCCTAAAATGTTAATAGTGAAATAGTAAAGCTTTTCACTTTCCATTTGTATTTCCCATCCGCGAGAACTTTTGTTTGAAAGAATAGTAATTAGGTTTCTTGTTAAGGATAAATTTTCTATTCCCATCATCTCTAAGTTTGGAATAGTCCAATCTACGGTTTTTCTAGGCAAGCTAATATTAAGCCCAATAATGTTTTCGATCATTATGGCTATTGTTGAAAGACCTGCAAAAATTATATGACGTTTTCGAGGAAAGTTTTCGTTATTGGCCATTTTTGCATACCCTTCTTGAAGGGGAAGGTACGCTTCCCATAAGTCACCGCTTTTATTTGAGCCTTCTGGAAAAAGAGCGTCTAGCATATGATAGAGGTGTCTAATAGAAGCTTCTCTTGCTAAGTCATAGCGTTGGTATTTTTCTAAGCCTTTTATTATCATAAAGTTGAAAGCAGGAAAAACACTTCCTCTGTATCCTTCGCCATCTTTGCTAAAATCTTTGTGGTCAGCAGAGAGAGAAGGAAAAGGATGGTCTGTGCCAAAGGAATTTGGATCTGATAAATAGGCAATAAGTTTTTCAGCTTTGTCTTCATTTGGGATTTCAGCCAACAGAGGCCAAAAGTTGGCTACTGTTTTATGCATTAATTTGTTGCCATCTTTATCTAAGTCGTAGTAAAAACCTGTTTCATTATCCCACATAAGGGAGTTGATTTGGGTTTTTAGAGAAAAATATAGTTTTTTATATTGAAAGTTTAAGTCCTTGTCATTAATAATATCTCCAAGAGCTGCCATGTACAGAGCATTAACAGCCATTGTTGCATTAAAGTCAATAGGATAATGTGTTTTTCCTCGAGGCGAATTAAACATTGTGCTTGCTTCTACCGGAACAGAAAATAAATTGTTTTCTGCTTTAAATGTTGTTTCAATCCAAGTAGAGTAGCGTTGTAATATAGGCATAACTTCTTTGATGCGTTTTTTGTTTGCAGTTTTGTGATACAGATTAAACTCTGCCCACGCAAAAAGAGGAAGACCTATTCCTTCTGGGTTTGTGCTGTCAATTACTGGAGTTTTTTTTGAAAGATCATACTTCCAACGAATAGCTCCATTTTTTTCTTGACGAGCATATAAATAATCTAAATTTTGATTTGCGTGAAAATTTCTATTAGAATATACGAGAAAGAATGAGGAAAATATAGATTCTAACTGATCAACAATACTACCTGATTCATCGGGATACACAAAGTAACCATCAAGGGAGGGAGATTCTTTTTTATCATCCCTCCAGAAATCTTGCACCCATGCCCAAGTTTTGTCATATATATCTACAAAGTCTTGATCATAAAAATGAATTTTCGGAAAATCGCGCTTGCTCACCGGTACTCCTTGTTTTTGTAAAACGCATTTGCATTTCGCACCATAAAAAATCTTTTGTAAAGCTAAAAAAAGATGAATCTAATAAAATTTCTCAGAATGCCTCATTCATAGTATATCACAAATTTTGAAAAAAAGGAAGATTTTTTTCAAAATATTTTATCCTTTTTATATAAAACGAGAGGTTTTGTTTGATTTTATTAAAAAAAGCTGAAAAAAATGTTCTCATGTTTTCATTATTAAACACTTGTTTATATACTTGAAAAGAGGTATACTATATATGTGTCAGAATTATACGTGGTGGCTACACCAATAGGAAACTTAAAAGATATTACATACCGTGCAGTTGAAACTTTTGAAAGTGTAGATTATGTTGCTGCAGAAGATACGCGTCGAACATTACAATTGTTGACACACTTTAAGATAAAAAAACCTTTGTTGTCGTGTAGAGCACAAAACGAAGAAAGGGCAGCAGAAAAAGTTATTTCTTTGCTTGAAGAAGGAAAGAAGGTTGCCTTTGCTAGTGACGCAGGTACGCCTGGTATTAGTGATCCTGGCGCTGTATTAGTTTCTAAAGTACGTGCAGCAGGTTTTACTGTTGTTCCAATTCCTGGGGCAAGTGCTTTTGCAACGCTCGTAAGTGTTGCAGGCGAAGGCGGGAAGACAATTGTTTTTGAAGGTTTTCTGCCTGTAAAACCAGGAAAGAGGAGAACAAGGGTTTCCGAGCTACTAGAAACAGGAAATGCATTAGTTTTATACGAATCTCCGTTCAGAATAGTTAAACTTTTGGCAGAAATTGCCGATATTGATAGTGAGCGACGTATATTGGTTGGACGAGAGTTAACCAAGATGCATGAAGAAATAGTAGAGGGGAAGGCTGTAGACGTTTACAGTGATTTTGCCAACAGACCAAAAATTCTTGGAGAGTTCGCGGTTTTTGTTGAGGGAGTAAAAAAGCTCAAGCTTGGGAAAGATATTCCAAAGAAAGAGAGGCGAGTAAAAAATGATTATTGACAAACTAGGGAGTTTGGACCCCCTAAAAAATGTGCAAAAAGCCCAACGAAATGTAGAAAAAGAAAAATTTTCTGCAGGCCATGACAGCATCGAGATTTCAAGCGAGGCACGAGCATTAGCAGAGGATATGTATTTATCTGAAGTTGCAGCTGGAACACCAGACGTGCGATTAGATCGAGTTGCTCAAGTGAAAGAAAAAATACAAGATCCTTCATATTTGAGCGCAGACGTTATTTCTTCTGCTGCAGATAAAATAATGGAAAGCTTCGGCTTATAATATAGAGTATTAAATATGGCAGATTTTGTTTTTAAGTTGTCTCCAAATATTGTTCTAGGTTCATACTCTTCAAGCCGGCTGGGACAGTTCGCTAAAGAATGGGGTACAAGGTTTATGCTTTTGATAGACCCTGTTCTTACTGAGTTTGGAATAACTGAAAAGATTACTTCTGCTTTGCACGAACGAAGCATTGATTTTTTCGTGTATGATGAAATTCCACCGGCTCCTGATGCAGGAGTAATACAGCAAGTTTTTCAACTTGGTAAAGAAGCCCATATTCATGGGATTATATCTGTAGGTGGCACAAAAATAAATAATGTTGCACGAAGTGCAGCTGCATTATTCCATGAACTTCATGACATTTATGATTATGTAGAAGGGATGATTCCTACAACAGGTGCTCTTCCTGTTATTTGTGTGCCGACAACTCTTTGTGACCCCTTTATTTTTGCAGATAGAACTCCTATTATTGATGGTAGGAGTCGTCAGGTAAAAATGTTAAAAATGCAGTCAGGTTTATGTAGACTTGCTGTTTTTGACCCAACCCTCACTGTTTCCTTTACAGAAAGCCAACGTACATCAATGTTGCTACACATGCTTTGTATAGCAGTAGAATCATATACTTCACAAAGAGCAAATTTTTTCTCAGATAGCCTCATAGAAAAAGCGTTAGAATTATTAAGCACTGTGATAACTAGTGAACAAAATGAAACACCTACATCTTCAAGAGAAGTTCTTTCTTTGCAAGCTTCAAGTATGATTTCATTAGCTGCTGCTTCAAGTTCTATTGGAATAGGATCAGGCATAAGCTTATCGATTAATGCACGTCAAAAAATTTCAAGATCACTAACGTCAGCAATACTTCTTCCTTACATGATAGAAGAAGTTTCAAGATATAAAACAGATAGAGTAGCAAAAATTGCTCGATACTTAAAAGTTACGCCTTCTGGTAGTTCAAATGAAGAAGCTATAGCAGCTCTTTCTGAAACAATTAGAAGTAAAATAGCAATGACAAACTTACCTGCCCGTCTAAAAGATCTTTCAATGTCAATGGAGCAACTGGCTTTAGTAGCAGAAAATACCGAACAATTAGCAGGAATGTATGCTTTTTCTCGCTCAATGTCTTCAGATGATATTTTTGAAATAATTAAAAACGCCTTTTAATTAATATGATTGAACCAGAAAAACTTTTCCAATTAAAACCCGGATTTCGACGCCGAAAAATAGCTTTGTGCTTCGGAGCCCTGGAGCGCGAAATAGCAGGAATTGATAGCGATTATAATAGCATTACTGATATCTCTACGGCAAAGTATGGTGGGATGCCAAGAGAGGAATATACAAAAAAGCTTATTACACTTGTATTAGATGACCCTAAGTTGCCAAAGCCTGCATACGATGAGCTTTCTGTTTTGCTTTTTCAATCTCCTTTTGATGAGCTCAGGGCATGTAATTATGCACGAAACAGACTTTTAGAAATAATTGGTACTTTCCCTGCAGAGTGGGATTTGGTTATTGCACCGCATGCAGACCCTACAGAAGTGAGATCTTTTTTTCCAAACATGTATGTATACGCCGAAGATATTCGCTCCCCTTTTAACCTAGGGTCAATATATCGAACGGCAGAAGCTTTTGGAGCAGAAGGACTCTTTTTATCCCCTTTTTGTACAGATGAAAATCATCAAAGAGCACAGCGTTCTGCTATGGGGTGTTACAAATATGTTAAAACTAAAAGATGTTCCCTAGATGACTTGCCAAACGATCTTCCAATCTTTGCCCTTGAAACAGGGGGAACACCAATAAATGAATTTGCGTTTCCTGAGAATGGAATTGTAATTGTGGGATCAGAAGAATTAGGTGTAAGTCCTGAAGCCTTAAAAAAAGCAAGTTATGGGTGTGTAAGCATTCCTCTTACTGGTATTAAGGCTTCATTAAATGTTGGTGTGGCTTTTGGTATTCTTATGCAGTCGTGGACGGCTCATCTTCTTTCTCAGACTCAAAAGCATGTTTGAGTTTTTCTGAAAGTTGTATTAATTGCTCTTCGTTAGATATTTTGAACACCTCAAGTATTTCGGTGTCGAATTGATAGAACTCAACTCCACCCTCTTGATAATTTGACAACATATTTGCAAAATAAACAACTACAGAGAGAGGCTTTTGTACATCAGGATCATGGTGAAGACGAAGCGTCTCAATAATTACTGGAGGAAAATTCCACTTTGCAGCAATAAGAGATCCAATTTCAGCATGATTTTGGCCTGAAAGAAGCTTTTCAAAGGTATGTGGTTCTATAGTTTTTTCTTCGCTGAGATTCTTTAGCTTTGTCATAAAATGTGGTTGGGCAGAATAAAAAACACCTTTTCCCATGTCATGCAATAATCCGCAAACATATGAATCTTCAATAACGTCTCGTTGTTTTGGGAAAAAATTACGACTTAAATTATATGAGTAAAAGGCAACTTTATGGCTATGCTGCCATAAGCTTTTTTGTTCTTTTGTCGCTGTTCCAACAGATTTCATAGACCCTACGGAGTATAATAAGTTTTTTATTCCTCGTGTCCCAACAAGTTTTACAGCATCTGGAATATTACGGCAGGGACTTGATAGAGAAAAAGCTGCAGAGTTTACAAGTTTTAATAAATCCGCAGTAAGAGAAACATCACTACTAATGCTTCGTGCAATGTCAGAAAGCTTAAATTCTGGGTCATTTAACATATTATTAATGTGAATAATGTTCTCTGGAAATTGAGGAAGTTTATCGATCATATTAACAAGTTCTGTAGATAAAATAGACATTTTTTCCTGAACATCACCTGAAAGAGGAAGAATAATTCGAGAAACAGTTTCTTCGTTTTCAGAAAAAACTTGAAAGTTATCGCCTGTTAATCCAAGTTTTTTTAGCATAAGAATCATAATTATGATACCTAAACCAGCACCTTCTGAGTCGTCTAGAATTTGAGAAAAAGCATCATCGACAGAGGAATATCTTTGTGCGCGAGCAATTTTATCGTGCACTCTTTTATATTCAAATACTGTTAACGGCGCATTATTTCTTATTTCTATTTTAATTTTACCTGCTCGGTGTTGGAATATTGTTTTAATGTAATAATTCTGTTCTTGTTGCATTTTTAGATAATGCTTAATGTTATCAAGGGTGTCAGCTTTAAAGCTCTTCATGCCCTCGTCATAATCTTCAATGTTAGTTATATCAAGGCCTTTTTCTTTAAAATAAACACGCTTTGTATTTGCTTTTTTTGCATTTGTTGTAAGCTCATTTAAGCAGTAGATTAAATATTCAGACATAACCTCTTGGTTTAGCTCTTTTAGAAATGCTACTAAAACTTCCGCCATGTATAATTCCATTTCATGAGGGAGCGTATGAGTTGTTATAGAAAGGGGAATACCTGCTTGAACAGCTTTTTGTATTTTTGATGTATCTAACTTTGAATCTGCCATACTTTATTATAACACAAAAAGAAAAAAAGTAAAGATATAAGACCTTAATTCTTTGATATTATTTTCCTTGTAATAAGATGTAATCAGTTGTTTTATTTGGGTATTTCCTTTATTATATGTTCATGAATTTTTTTAGCGACGAACTTATTGCTCAATTAGTTGTTTTATCTTTTTTACTCTTGGTTACTCTTAGACCTTTGCTAAAAAAGACCCAATATACAGAATCTTTATCTGTTTTGTCAATTATTGCACTCTTTTTGGCTTTTTTACTAATTATTGTTTTTGGGCTTAGCCTCTTATTAATAATTCTTTTTTCTCTATCTTTTATAGTTTTGATAACAAATATCGCAAGTATGTATAGACTTGCTAATGCTTTGTATACCGTTAGAAATACAGCTCTCTTTCGTGTTGTGTCTTTTGCGGAAGCTTTTTTAGTTGTTCTATGTGTTATAGGGTGTTTTTATTTTAAACCTCTACCCTATGATACAAGTCTGCAGAACAAATATTTGTATTCGGGTTCTTTTTCTCGAGGGTTTACAGAAAAAGAAGAAATATTTACTAAGACAAGTTTAGTAGTATCTGAGTATAAACATAGTGAAGCGAACCTATCATTCGAGGATCAGAAAGAAAATGAAAGTAACATAGCTCTTGTATATCTACCCTCAATTGGAAACACATCTGATGATGCCGCTCTTTTTTTATCGGCCTGCGCTGAAATGGGAGTTTCAGTTTTTACTGGAGATTTTTTTGCACTAGATGCAATTAATACTGAAACTGCATCTAGCAGAAATAGAAACAATAATCCTATTTTGAAGCCTTATGCTTTACACTTTATGTCTGATATTGATGGGCGTCAATCAGAAAAATTTCTCGCACAAAAAGAGCTCGAGCTAGAGGCCTTACTTACTTTGGCTGGACAGAAATATGAAAAGGTGATTATCTTTACAGAAGGTTTAACAGCCTCTCTTGCAACAGATGCACAGAAAAAGTATCCAAACTTTATTAGGGACGTGATTGTTTCAGTGAAGGACAATACGGCGGCAAAATATTACAATGCGGGGATAGCAGATTACGCCTTGCTAGACCCTTTTGATGCGTATGCTTCACGATTTAAAACATGGAAAGAGTATACCGCTTTTAGACACATTGGACTAACAGAAAAACCACATCTTAGACTAGCAAGAGAAATCGTTTCGAGAATAGAAGAAGGGGAGACAGAATGACGCTCAATGACTTAGATTTATATTTTAGATCTTTTTTAAATTTTGAAAATTTTATGAAAGACCCATCAAAAAATGGAATACAGGTACAAAATACAAATCCTGAAAGTGATACAATAACAAAAGTTGCCTTTGCTGTTGATGCTTGTTTTGAAACTATTGAAAAAACAATTAGTTGTGGAGCACAGGTATTAATGGTTCATCATGGTATTTTTTGGGGACATGAGCAACCTTTAATTGCAGGTCATTATAAGCGATTAAAAGCACTTATTGAAAATAATATTGCTCTATATGCTTGCCACATTCCTCTAGACGCAAATGAGGCTGTTGGTAATAACTATGGATTAGCACGAAAAGTAGAACTGAATAATTTAGAGCCATTTGGTGTATGGAATAACATGACTATTGGTGTTAAAGGCTCTTTTGATAGCCCTGTTACTATGGATGTTTTAACAAAAAGGCTTTTACCTGAAAATCAAGAACCTCTTGTTACTTTCTCCTTTGGAAAAAAAGAAATAAGAAAAATAGCTATTGTATCAGGTGGTGCAGAAGATCTTTTGTTTGAGGCCATTGCAGAGGGTATGGATGCCTACATTACAGGAGAGCTTTCTCATGAGTCATATCATTGTGCCAAAGAGGCTTGTATGAATGTTATTGCAGGAGGTCACTATAATACTGAAACAATGGGTGTTATGCTTCTAGCAGACAAACTAGCAAAAGAAAAAAATTTGGAAACGGTTTTTTTAGAAGTCCCTACAGGACTATAGGCATTATAAAAAAAATTATGTATAATTCATAAGAACATAGGAGTACACGTGGATTTAAACGCCAATAAAAAAAATGAAAAAAAAATAGGCTATAAGCTTTGGCCTGTTTTTCTAGCAGTTGTTATTTTAATAGTTGACCAACTAACTAAAATAGCAGTTTTTAATAATATTGAATTTGGAACTATTTATGCAAGTTTTTTTGATGGATTATTAAGAATTACTCACGTTTGGAACACAGGAGCAGCCTTTAGTTTTGGGCACGATTTTGCTCCATTATTACGAGCCGTATTGTTAAAATGGTTCCCTTTATGTGTATTAATTGGCGTAATTTTTTATTATTTTAAAACGACAGAATTAAATAGAGTACAACAATGGTGCCTTTGGGGTATTATTGGTGGTGGCTTGGGAAATTTAATAGATCGATTTTTTCGACCAGGTGGAGTAGTAGATTTTATTGATGTAGACTTTTTTGATATAGATATTTTTGGCCTCTATTTAACTCGGTGGCCAGTTTTCAATGTTGCAGATATGGCAGTAGTAATTAGTGGGGCTCTATTGTTAGTTACATTTATTAAAGATGCTATGAAAGAATATAAAAATACAAAAGAAACAGAGGAGACAGAATAATGACAAAAACACAAAATACAATTTTATTTTTAATACTAGGAACACTAGCAAATATTGTACTAACTGTAATGCTTATCATTATTCTTACAATTCTTGGTGGTTTTATACTAAAGGAAAATTTGGGAACAGCATTACCTGTAATCTTTATTCTTGCCGTTATTGGAGGAATGCTAATTTATCAAAAAAGTATAAAAGTGATTCTAAATAAATATAATTTAGAATCAAAAATGACACCCTTATTTTCTAAAAAAAAGAAATAATTCTATTTGCCCACACAAAATCGTGAAAAAATGCTCTGCAAAATATCATCAGGGCTTACTTCTCCTGTAACTTCACCTAGATGAAAAAGAGCTTCTTCTAAATCTTGGGAAACAGCATCAAGAGGCAAGCCTTGTTGTGTTGCCGTGATTGTTTGATTTAATGCTTCCAATGCATCATCTACAGCTATTTTTTGGCGCTGAGAACCTAGTCCAGCCTGATTTCTTTCTGTTTTATTTTTCCCAAGAAGAATGCTCTGTATTGTTTCAACGAGTTCAGAAATTCCTAACGCTTTTTTTGAGCTAATACATACTTGTGTAAATGTGTTTTGTGAAAGAATTTGTTCTTGTGTGGTTTTATCGATTTTATCTGTTTTATTCCAAACAACTATTACAGGTGCTGAGTATGACTGTATTGTTTCTAACTCTTCTTTTTGCAAATTTTGTGTACTATCAACAAGGTATAAAACAAGGTCTGCTTCTTGTGCTAACTCATGTGAACGCTCAACTCCGGCTTGCTCAATTACATCATCAGTAATACGAAGGCCTGCTGTATCAAAAAGGCGTGTTGGTATTCCACCAAGAGAAATCCAACTTTCAATCCAATCCCGGGTTGTTCCATGTATGTCTGAAACAATTGCACGTTCTTCTTTTAATAAAACATTAAAAAGACTTGATTTTCCTGCATTTGTTTTTCCAGAAAGAACTATACGAACACCTTCTTGATATAGTTTTTCACTTTTCCAACTTTGAGCTATTTGTAAAAGTTGGGTTTGGGCTTGTAATAATTTTTCTGGGTTATAAGCGTTTGCTATAGCATTTTCATCTTCAGGGTACTCAACTTCTGCTTCTATATCAGCTAACGTTTCTACCAAAAGCTTTTTTACCTCATCAATTTCGGTGTAGAGATTTCCGGCTAATCTTCCAGCTGCCCTACCCCTACTTTCATCGGTTTTAGAATCAATTATTTCGTGTATAGCCTCTGCTTGCGTTAAGTCAATTTTTCGATTAATAAAGGATCGAAATGTAAATTCACCTGGCTCTGCAAGCCTAAATCCTACTTTTTGTAATACGTTTAATATTGCGAAAACAGTAATTGTTCCCCCGTGACAGAATATTTCTGCCATCTCTTCTCCCGTAAAGCTTTTTGGTGCTCTATAGACTCCTACCATAACTTCATCTATTTTCCTGTGCTCAGTTGTTTTGTCTTCTATCCAACCATACACTAAAGTGTTTCCTTTTGCTTCCAAAAGATATTTAGGACGCGAAAAAGCCTCAGAAAGAAGAGAAATACTACTTGATCCTGAAACTCTTACAATTGCTAATGCAGAGGGAGCGAGCGCTGTTGCGATAGCTACTATTGGTTCTTCTGGTGTATACTTACTCATTTGTGGTTTTACTCCTGCTTTTAGCAATTTTTAAATAGATAAAAAATTTAGGTAGTAGAAAACTAGCTGAAAAACCAACTAAAAAATAACGAAGAAATCTAAAAAGCTGATAATTGTTTTCACCTTCAGAAGGAAAGAAAAATTTTAGGCCGCCATAGATAAAGCCTAGGACAAGTAATCCAAGAATAATGCGTAGTGATTTTTGTATTAGGGTTCCTTCTTTTGCATTATAGCCGTTTTTATCAATAAGGTATATGTAGCCAATTCCGAGGCCAAAAAAGGCAGCTGCCATAGATGTATCATTAGGACCTAACCAGTTTAAGATAATGGAAAGAATACCTATGCTTAGAATCTTAAAAGACCGAGGTAGGCTTTTAAGTTTTGTTTCAATTAGGGGAACAAATAGAATAGCTCCCATGGAAAGTAAAAATCCTATTGTTAGTCCTAAAAGCACATCGGAAGGATAGTGAACACCTAAATAAATTCTTGAAAAACCAATTACCAAAGGTAAAGCAATAGATAACAGGCATTTAAGAAGGAGCTCTTTTCGGCTATTGCTTTTTGGTACAAAAAGGGATAGGGTATACGGCCAAAATGCTGCTGAGTTTTGGGAATGTCCTGATGGAGTTGAAAAACCATGCTCAGGGATTAATCCTACTGTGGGGTCTTGTACATAAGGACGCGGTACTTTCAAAAAATCTTTTATGCTTGTATTGAGAGAGGCTGAAAAAAGTATAAAAAGCCCCGCCTTAAAAGTCTTTTTTTCATCAACACACCAAAAAAAGACAGGAAGAAAACCGAGGTATGCAAGAGGATCTGATAAAAAACTTATAAAAATCATTAGATAGGTTAAAAACACACTTTTAACTTCTTGCACGTCATGAATTACTTGTAATCCCCACTCATACACAGATGAATCAAAAATTGCAATCATAATTAGCTCCTAATATTTTTTATCAGAAAAAACAGGAATCGCATCAACTTCTTCTCTTTCTGCTTTTTCCCAAGGGTATGGAGTGTTTTGTTCTGCATCTCCAATGTGTGGTCTTACTTCATCATAGCGACCAACATTGTTCCAGTACATGTATCCTGAGTCTGTTGCATCTCTAACACCAAAGACTTGTCGCTGAACGTAATTACTGCTGTAGTACTGTTCATCAAAAGAATTATGTTTTAAGAAAAAAGATTGAAGCCAAGGGCGAATAATTACTTGATTGCGCGCAATTACAGCATTTCTATAAGTTCCATAAAAGTAGATTCGGTATGGACGCTCTATTATTGGAGTGTAGGCTAAAAAAATTGATTCAAAATGGCTTGGGTATGACATTGGGCTTATAACATCTACATAAGGAGCTATTAATTCAACGTCTTGGCCTGTTCGAGACCCGCTTCTATACCAGCCATTTACACCGTAAATATCTATTCCAATAGGAACATCTATATTGTTTCGTGCATAAGAAAGAAATGACAAAAGGGCACTTTCTTTATCCATTCCAGCGTCTTGCCATCGATATTCTGCATCATATAGGTTTTTTCCATCCGTGGGGAAACGTATATAATCGAATTGTATTTCGTCAAAACCAAGTGAGATTAGTTCTTTTGCGATTGCTACATTGTATTCCCATACCTCATGAGAGTATGGGTCGACCCAGTGCTCATCATAGTATGTTGCAGTGTTGTCTTCTGCATACTCTCGAACTCCGAGCCAAGAGTAATTTGTTTTATTATCCCATACAGCATACTCACGGTTATTATATTTATAGAGATTTGCATCTTTAAATACAACTATTCGAGCAATGAGATATATATTTTTTTCTTTAAATGTTTTGACAAATTCATCTATATTCAATGCAAACCTACTGATATGCGCCTTTTCTGCTATGAGAGGATCTTTTGTTTGATATCGTAAGACACCCTTATCATCTTTCATATCAATAACAATACTGTTTAAGTTGTTGCTTTCTACAATGGATACAAATTTATTAATCCCAGCAGTATCTGCAACTTGTCCGGAGGGAACATAAATACTCCTCTTATCTGAGGCTGTAGAGATATGCTCACCTTCTGGTAAAGCAGGGCGAGTTAGCCATAACTCGCTTAATGAAAGAGCTGATTGTAGCCCTGTCTGAGAGGGAGGAAACCATCCGCAATGAGGCACTTGCTTTAATGATGATAACATAGTAGTTATTTTTAATGATACACTTGGTTTTTTTATAAGTGCTTGTGTTGTTTTGGAATAAAACTGTACTCCATCCAAACTCACAAAGGCAATTTCTTGTCCAAGTGAAGCTAAGCTATCCCATGTGTTTACAGGTTGGTCTTGTGTCGCGATGCGCACTACACTTCTGTTAGGCCAATCAAGTTTATATAAATTTGGTAAAAAGCTTTGAGAAAAATAAACTTCAGTAGATAAGTTGCCATCAGTATTTTTTTCTTGCACTACTAAAATATCAGCCACTTCATCAGGATTATCTAAGGTTGGCATTTTTTCAAATCCAGTAGGTATATCTATCCAAGTTGGATTTGGGCTTTCTGGGTGTTTATAGGCAACTCCATAAATTGGGTGGGATAAAAATACTGTTAAAGTGTCTTTGCCCTCTTGGGTTGGCAGCATTGCAACAGCAACAGCTTTTGCACCTGTAGTGCGCGCACTGTAACCAATAGAGGTCCAACTTAAGCCACCGTTTCTGCTAATAAAGGCTTCTTCTTTTGTTGTTGTTACAAGAGTTCTTGAATCCCCCGGAAGGATTTCTAAATCTTTTAAAGGGTGGACTTGCTGTATAAAAGAGGTTTCATTGCCATCATAATCTTTTATGGTACTAAAGGGAAGGCCATTATTTCTAGGTTCAAAATGCTTTAAGTCGGCACTAAAGTAAATACCCTTTGATGTTAAGAAAAACCAACCTTCTGCATATATAATTTTGTTTACCGAACCTTCTGTCCATAAGGGTGAAAGTCTATTAGACGATAAACTATAAAGTCCTATTTCATTTCCTATTAAAGTCTGAGAGTAAGGTGCTGCAGGGGCTGGAGAAGTTGAAACTCTCTGGGCAAAAAGAGGAAACACTGAAAAAAACATCAATGTACATAGCAAAAAAATAAAAGTAATATGTTTCATAATCAAACCATAATATCATAAAAATGCCTTGCGTGGAAGAGGGGAACATGATATACTTTAAAATAAGCTAGATTATCATTGAGTCATTACAAAAAGAGTGTAAGAATCATTGTGGTATTAAACATTGAAAATTTGAGGAACAGTATGAAAAATTCAGTTGTTAAAAAATTTGGAATTTTAACCTCTGGGGGAGACGCTCCTGGTTTGAATGCCGCTATTCGAGGGGTAGCTAGAACAGCTATTGATGAATATGGAATGAGAGTCATAGGAATCGAAAATGGTTTTCGAGGTCTTATACATGCACAATATCGAGAATTACGTTCAAAGGATTTTTCAGGAATACTTACAGTGGGGGGCACAATATTAGGAACCTCACGCGAGAAACCATTTAAAAAACCTACAGTAAACCCAACAACAGGGCTAACTCCAGTAGAAAGCATTGTAAAAAATTATAAAGAGATGGAGCTAGATGCTCTTGTTGTTTTAGGTGGGAATGGTACAAATACAACAGGAAAATTACTTCAAGAAGAAGGTCTTAATGTCATTGGCCTCCCAAAAACTATAGATAATGATTTAACAGAAACCGATGTAACATTTGGTTTTCATACCGCTGTTGATGTGGCAACAGAAGCTATAGACCGTCTTCACTCAACTGCACATAGTCATAATAGAATAATGATTATTGAAGTAATGGGTCATAAAGCAGGATGGCTAGGTTTATATGCAGGTGTTGCGGGAGGAGGAGATGTAATTCTTATTCCTGAAATTCCATATAGTATTGATTCAATAGCTGGGCACTTAAAAAAGCGAAAAGAGCAAGGGAAAAACTTCTCAATTGTCGTTGTAGCAGAAGGGGCTTTAAGTAAAAAAGAGTCCTTAATGGACAAAAAAGAATTTAAGAAAAGTCGAAAAGAAATGACTCAATCAATTGGCTATCGAGTTGCAGAAGAGCTTGGAGAGGCTACAGGCCTTGAGCCCAGAGTTACAGTCTTGGGCTATACACAACGCGGAGGAACTCCCTCTTCTTATGATAGAGTTCTTGCTTCACAGTTCGGAGTAGAAGCTGCACATATGTTGGCACGCGGAGACTTTGGACGTATGGTTGTAATGAAAAATGGTATTATGCAAAGTGTTCCTCTTGAAGATGTGGCAGGAAAAATAAAAAGAGTGTCGCTTGATAACGCTGTTTTGTTAGCAGGCAAGGCAGCTGGAACGTGCTTTGGTGAATAAATGTCTTTATTCTAAAGACAAAAAAATATAATTCCGATAATAATAAGATGAGTATACATAGTTCAAAGTGCCATTTTTGTCCTGTTTGTGATGGGAATGGTTGTATAGGAGAACTTCCTGGAATGGGAGGTTTTTCTGATAATGTTAATTTTATCTTAAATTGTTCAGCTTGGAAGGATCTACCCTTTTTGACACAATCTGTTGATAACAATTTTCTTGCAAAAATACGGCTTGGACCGATGACAGGAGCTGTAGAAAATGTAGGGTATGAAACAGAAGAATCTTTTTATTTTGATATTATAGAGGCCGTGCTAGAAGCAGGAGGCCTACTTAGTATTGGAGATGGTTGTCCAGATATTAAGCTTCTTACTGGAATAGAAGCTGTAAAAAAGCAACAAGAAAAAAATAAAGATGTGAAAGCAGCTGTATTTATCAAGCCTTATCCTAATAATCGAATTTTCGAGCGTATTGACTGGTCTGAGTCTGTTGCAGAAAGTGTAGGAATTGATATAGATTCGTACAACATTGCAACAATGAGAAATCTTGTGAACCTTGAAAAGAAAACAGCTACGCAATTGAAAGATATAAAAAAAAGACTAAACGTTCCCTTTTCAATAAAAGGTATTTTTAATTCTGAAGAAATAGAGATGATAGCGGAAGTAAAACCCGATATTGTAATTATTTCAAATCATGGAGGCAGGGTAGAAAATCGAATAGGAAGCACGGCAGATTTTTTAGCTACACATGGAAAAGAGATACAAAAGCATTGTGGAGAAATTTGGGTCGATGGAGGGATACGTACCCTACAAGATATAAAAATTGCAAGTTCCTATGGTGTAAAAGAAGTTATGGTTGGAAGACCTTTTGCCTCCGCTCTTTGCGAGAAAGGAAAGCAAGGTGTTATTGACCTTATAAAATATATGTCAAATTAGTATCGAAATAAAACAAAGGCCTTTTTTGAGCTTCAAAAAAGGCCTTTGTTTTTATATCAGGTATCCTATATATCAATATTTTGTAGAGCTATGTTTACAGAATTAGATACTTTAACATTTTCATCTGATGTTGACTTAATGGTATCCAAACTGCCTTGGATATTTGTAATTTGGCCATTTGCAGAAAGCATTTCGCTTTTAAGTGTTTTTGCAAAACCAGATAAATCGTCCATAATTTCTCTTTGTTGAACAATTTTTCCTGAAACATCATCAACAAGTTCACCATTTTGTCTAGAGGAATCAACAATAACTTGCATTGAATTCATAACCCCTCTTGTCCCAATATCCATTTCTGCAATCCCCATAAGGATTCCATCTAAGGCTGAAATTGTATTTTGTAGTTCTTCTGTACTTTGCTCTGATTGAGAAGCGAACGAAATAACTGCATTAGCAGCAGCTTCAACTGTTTGTTCATTTCCTTTAAGAACATCTCCAATATATGCAGCATTTTTTGCAGTTTCTTCTGACAACTTTCTGATTTCTTGTGCAATAACAGCAAACCCTTTTCCCGCAGTTCCGGCATGAGCAGCTTCAATTGATGCATTCATAGCGAGAAGCCCTGTTTGATTTGCAATATCTTCTACCGTGTGAATAAAGTCACCAATACTTGCTGAAGATTCTTTTACTTTTTGAACCTCTAAAAGAGCTTGTTGTACAAGAACTTTTTGATTTTTTATCGATTCTAAAAGTGTTTTCATGTTTTCGCTGCGTTGCGTAGCAATTTGGTTTACGCTTGAAAGGTTTGTTGAAATTTCAGTAAGTGCAACAGAACTTTCTGTAATAGACGCATTCTGTGACTTTGTACCTTCTTGCATAACAGTCGCATTCTTTTCGATAGTTAAAAATAAGTCCATTACGGTAGAAATGCTGTTCGTTAACTGTGTAGCAGAAGATTGCAACGTTGAAAAAACAGATGCCATTTTTCGCAAATCTAATGCTGCTGTAGTTGCTTCTTCAGAAAGAACATTACCTACTTCTAATCCCTGCTTACTGTCAGTTAAGACATTTGTTACTTTTTCAAAGGCATTTTCAACTTTTTTCTTTTCTCCTTCTGCATAGGCTGTAAGAGAATTCATCATCATATAAAGTGAAGCTAAAACAAGCATAGTTCCTACAATACATACAAGGCTAATGCCTACACATGCAATAAAGACATCTATTTGATCTACTGGCATTTCTTTATATGAAAGAATTGCTTTTGATACAAACATTGCCATTGACCAAACAGCAAAAGTTAAAAGTTCTTTTAATGAAGATGTAAGTAAAAACTTTCCTACAAAAAGAAACAATGTAAAAGCTAAAATTCTATATAACCCATATGGGTTCGGACCAAAAAGAAGGAAATAAACTACTATTGATTCTGCAATGAGTAGTGCTATGGTAGAAATAGATGTTCCTGATTTTATTTTACCAACTTTGAATTTCTTAAAAGCAAGAATAAAGAAAATAAAGCCTGAACCCATCAACGCGGCTCCAATAGGGCTCCCTACAAAAAACAATGCTGCTGCTATAAAAACAAAGATGATAGTCATTATCAATGACATCAAGATAAAGAAAGGAAGTTTTATTCTTTCTTGCGGTGTTAAGTCTTCTGTGACTAAATCTAAACTCAATAGACCTTTATTTTTCATTTTTTTCTCCTGCATCGCGCAATAAACGCAATCGTTATTTTACATCTATTTTTTTCAGCTTCCAAATATCGGTAACATAGTCTTCAATTGTTCTGTCTGAAGAAAACTTTCCAGATCTTGCAATGTTTAAAAGTGTCATTTTTGCCCAAGTTAACCGGTTAGAATATGCTTCAGCAACTTTTTCTTGTGCTTTGCAATAACCTTCAAAGTCGGCGAGTACATAATAAGTATCAGGACGTTGTCCTTCAACTCCATACACCAAGGAATCGTAAAGTTCTCTAAAAAGAGATACAT
>CAYJHL010000002.1:0-37624 GCA_964369585.1 uncultured Treponemataceae bacterium
TAATGGGTAAATAATGGGTAAATGTCAATGACATTTATGATACTCTTGGATTAATTAAAAAGGCACACAATTCACAGTGACTGTGTGCCTTTTAATGTAGAGCGAACTAGATATCTGTTGTCGCGTCTTCTACTTTGACTAATAATTCATCTTTAGTTTTTGCAAATATATCATGCAAATCACCTGAAACAAGAACAATACTATTTGAATTGTCAATAATTGCATAGGTTTGGCTTGTTGTTGTTGACGCTTTGCCTATGGCTATAGTTCTAATAACTTCTTGTCCATTCAGAGCTTCAACTATAACTGCTTTACCTTCTTGTAAATCATATCTGTCGGCATTTGATGTACTTGCTACATTTCCCAATATTCGAATGTTATTGAGTTGTCCCATCATTCTGGTTAGAGGAAATGATTCAACTTGTAATCCATCGTCGAGTACCCATATATCTTGATTTTCACTACCTTCTGTTGCTGGTACAACTTGTTTTGCAAAAACAAGTCTTTCTCCATTTTCATGTGTAATGCGAATGCCGGTAATATCAGTTTCAAGTGTGAGTTCTTTAACTGTACTTCTCCCTGACTGGGTTAATTGTACTGTGTATATAATGGCAAAAAGTACAATTAAGCTTAATAAAATTATTTTTCTCTTTGTCATTGGTTTATCTCCTTTTTCTCGTCTTCTTGCATGCCATTATACCACTCAAATATTTTTCGTCTTCTTGCAGCTCTAACTCTCCATACAATGAGCCCTGCAATAAGTACTAAAAGCGGTAAAATGTACTGGTTAAAAATTTGACTCACTTGTGCTAAGACAGGGTTGTCAATTGTGAGCACATTAAGAGAAATGCCTCGCGTGCGCATTCTAGCAAGATCTTCATTTCCATTAAGATAATCAAAAATGTTTTGCGCAAACATTGCATTTGGACTTGTCCCTGCTTGATCTATTACCATTGCACTTGTAATTTGTGATGTACCCATAACTACTATACTTGCCTTTTGAACACTTTTTGCTAAATGATTGTTCGAAGAAAGCTCTGAAATCGACTCTTGGGATTGTGGTTTTTGAGTAAAAGCGCTTTCAAAATTACCTTCTACTAGTACTGCAAGATTTTTTCTTTCTTGCTCTGCTGGGTCATTTGGAGGGGAAATATACATTGGGTTTAGCTGTATGTTTTCGTGCTGCAACCATGCTTCGTCACTTGTACTTGCAAGTATTGTTACCATTTTATTAGAATCTCCATCTCCAATAGTTACATTGACTGGAGCTGTTTGAGGGAAAAACACGTACGAAAGGTTTTGTGAAATTGGGTGCTCTTTATCCATTGCTTGTTGGTGTACAAGTGGGATGTAGTAATAATTTAGTTCTCCAAATTGTGGATTTTGCTCTGAAAAACTCATCGTATCCATAACGTATGCAGTTTCAACTTCAATACCATACTGTGTAAGAAGCTTTTGAAGGCCTGTATCGATTGATATAAATTGAGGTGGCATTTGTTGTCCATACATTGCAGCCATTTCATCCTGTACTGCATTAAATGGGTCGACAAATAAAGAAAGGTTACCACCCCGAAGTACAAATTGATCTATTTTATAAAGTTCAATATCAGAAAAGGTTGTTTTTGGCCCATTTATTACAAGCGTATTGATATTCGCCGGAATGTCTACTTCAGATAGGTTTAGTTCTTCAAATGTATATCGATCTGATGTAAGTCCTGCTAAAAGCCCTGATCCCATCTGCGAATCGCTAATACTCATTTCTCCATGGCCAGTTACATAACCAATAGAGGTAGACTTTGATACGAGAGAATCTAAGCTTTTTGATACATTTTCATCCAATGTATCAAGGCCAGAAATAACATTTCCAAAAAATAATTGACTTGTCATTTCTAATGGAACTACCCTAAAGTTATTCCCGTACGAAAGCACTAATCCAAGAACCCCTGACCCAAGGTTTCCATTTTCATCTTCCCAATCCAATTGCTGAATACCATATGATTCAACAATACTGGAAATTTCTTCTAAATTGGGGTTCACGGTATTAAAGCGAATTTTTCCAGAGTGTTTAGCATTAAGGTTTGAATATGCGTTAAGCACTGTAGGTTCAATATCTGAAAAGCCTTGAATATTGAAATCTGCAAGCTCGGGTGTTATAAATAAGGTTAATTCGACATTATCTTGAATCCCTGCTAGAGAACTTACTGCATTTATCATGGAACTCATTGTTGTAGTTAATCGATATTCTAATCCATCACTTGATGAAATACCATCAAGTATTTCTATTCTATCCGCATAGGTGATTACTAAGCCCATCCAAACGTTTTTGAAGCCGACTTCATTGTTGTTAATTTCTTGTATTTGTATTTGGTTTAGCCTATAACTACGAGCAATTTCTTCATTTTCAGGGTTTTCCATGTCAAATTGTTCCCATGAAAAATTTTTGTTTGCATTCCCTTGATACTCTGTAAGTAAGTCTGTAACATATTGATGTGTTGTATTATACGGAGAGGGAAGGCTTTTAGAAAAGAATACTTTTATTGAAAGCGGTTCCTCTAGATTTTGTACTAATTCCTCACTCCCATTTGAAAGTGAAAAACTTTTTGCTGCCGTTGTATCTATCCTAAAAAAAGCTCTTGTGCTAACGAGATTTACAAGAACAATGAGGATTATAAATAGAATTAAATCACTTTTAGGGCTTTTTATCCAATTAATTAATTTCATGCTGTCCCCTTTTGTGCATTGAGCGTGTTCACGGTAAGAAGAAAGAATACTGCACTAATTGATGCAAAATATATAACATCCCTTGAGTCAATAATGCCTCTCGAAATGGATGTAAAATGGCTACCTGCTGACAAAAACTGAAAAAAGTTTACTGCCCCTGCTGGTAAAAAGAGTAAGAATTGGTCAACCATTGCCAGAAGAATACAAATGGTAAAGGCTACAAAAAAGGCCACTATTTGGTTTTTTGTAATGCTTGATGCAAAAATTCCCACAGAACAAAAGCTTGTTGCTAAAAGAGCTGCGCCAATATACCCACATACTGTTGCACCTATATCAACTGTCCCAAAAAATGATGCGGTTATCGCATAACTAATTGTTGGAAGAATCATTATTATGCTGAACTTTACCGCTGCGAGAAACTTGCCTGCTACAACTTCAAGTGTGCTTACTGGTAGTGTCATTAGTGTTTCCATTGTCCCTGTTTTTTGCTCTTCTGCAAAAAGACGCATTGTAATAGCAGGAATAAAAAACGCGAAAAGTAATGGTAAATTGGTAAAAAATGGCCGTAAATCTGCTCTATTCATTAAAAAGAATATTGAGAAAAATAAAAAGCCTGAAAATGCTAAAAAAAGACCCATAACAATGTATGCAACAGGACTAGTAAAATAGGCAAAAAGCTCTCGGTTCATTATTATAATTGCAGGGTTTTTAAGAATTGTTTTTGAAGTATGCATTATTGCTCTCCTCCTGTTGTGAGAACTCTAAAGACGTCCTCAAGGCTATTGCGTTTTAGTGTTATTTCATATATGTCCCAGCCTTTTTTTGTAATTGCTGCAACAATGTTTGGGCGAACTTCTTGCGTTTCTTCTATTGCTGCAATAACACCCACTTTTTTTGAAACATTCTTTGGAATTGTTATTTCCTCCGATTCTTCATCAATAATACTGATGCTTTGTATACCTTGAATAGGTTGTAGTGCTTGCTTTACTTCCTCAGCACTTGCACCTGCCACTTGGAGGGAAACACTAGAAGCATTTGCATAGCGGCTTCGTAGTTCTGATGTTGGGCTATCCGCTACTATTGCACCATTTGAAATAATTATAACCCGATCACAAATCATTTCAACTTCACCTAAAATGTGTGTTGAAATAATAACTGTTCTGGTTTTTCCTATTTCTTTTATAAGGTTTCTTACTTCAGTAATTTGGTTTGGATCAAGCCCACTTGTTGGTTCATCTAAAATAAGAATTTCAGGGTCGTTCATAAGAGCATGTGCTAAACCAACACGTTGCCTGTATCCTCTTGAAAGGTCTGAAATATTTTTGTGCATTACATCTTTTAATCCACAAGCAGTACAAAGATATGGTATTTTTTCACCTGGGTTTTCCCCTTGCATACGGGCGATATAATCAAGGTAATCATGCACAATCATGTCTCCATATAATGGTGCAGATTCTGACATGTATCCAATTTTTTTCTTTGATTTTTTTTCGTTAAGGCTTATATTTTCTCCATCGATAAGTATTTCTCCATTATCAGAAGTTAAAAAGCCTGTAATCATTCGCATAGTTGTTGTTTTTCCGGCACCGTTTGGACCTAAAAAGCCGACAATTTCGCCTGTTTGAATTGAAAACGAAATATCATTTACCGCTTTAAAGCTGCCGAAAGCACGTGAAACATGCTTTAGTTCAATCATACTTTCCTCACATTTTAGTTTTTTTTAAGTATAGCAACCGTTTCTTAAACGAAACTTAAAAAAGAATAACAGAAAATAATCTAAAAATCAAGAAAATAATAGTAAACATGAGGAATTGCTGGCCCCGCTATGGTTTTTTTATATATCATATGCTAAACTATATATTAGTAAAGGAATAAATGTATGGAAGAAAGGTTTGCTAAAGATACTTCAAATAGAGGAATAAAAGAATGGGCACAAGGTTTGCTTGTGTTAGCAATTGGTCTTATTATTGCACATTTGGGGGTTTCTCTTTTTTTACTTTCTGCACTAGGGTCTGATCCTTTTACCGTTTTTGTTCAAGGCTTATCAGTAAATACTGGATTAACAATTGGTACTTGTCATGTAATCTTACTCTGCGTTATTACCATTATACTCTTTTTTACTACAAAAAATTATGTAAAGCCAGGAACTGTTGTTTGTGCCTTTTTGGGAGGGTGGATTATAGACTTCTTTTTGTGGGCGTTTGGTTCATACTTTGATGCAGAGACTTCTCTTCTAGTACGCTATATTTCACTAATTTCAGGTTGCATAATTCTAAGCTTTGGAATGTCGATTGTGATAAAAAGTAACACAGGGACAGGCCCGAATGATCTTATTGCAATTGTGCTTACTGATGTAATAAAGAAATGGAAAAATATTCAATTTCGCATAGTGAGAATGAGCTGCGATATTTTCTTTGCCGTCATTGGTTTTCTTCTTGGGGGGATTGTAGGTGCAGGCACTGTAGTAGCTATATTACTTATTGGACCTGTGGTACAGTTCTTTTTACCCAAAAGCGAAAAGTTAATAGAAAAAATATTTCCATCGTTATAATTCTCTTATTTTTCCGTATTTGATTCTTCCGCTTGCATTTTTGGTGGAATATCGTTTTCACTTGTTTCATTCGAGATATCATCTTTTTTTTGTTCATTGCTTCGCTTTTTTGCATAGTGCAAAAAGAGCTCTTTTTGATTAGAGCGTAAGGGTGCAGAAAATGACGGTTCTCCATTCTCCGTTTCTGTTCGATATGGAACTTCAATAGTTTCCCGATATGCTAACGAGTTTTTATCGTTTACCCACCAATCGAGCACTTTTAAAGCATGAAGTGTATATTTCATGAGGTTAAGGTTTGTTTTGAGCTCAGATTTTTCCCCGCCGAGTAGAACATTTAATCGAAATGCTATTGCGTTTTCTACATCAAAACGGTATGGAGTATTAAAATTTGCATTTCTTTCTTGGCCTTCAGTTTTTGCATTCTTTATGAGAGAATTAAAAATGGTAGTAATTTGATGAATACGTACCGGTAGAGATTTATAGGTTGAATCATGTGCTGGGCGCTCTAAAAATACTATTTCAAAGGATAGGTGAGGGTGGAATAAATATTTCATTTGCCAAAGCCACCCTGATAGTTGTTTTTTTGCAAATTTTGATTTCTTAAAATCATTTTGTGCATATATTCTATTTACATAATCGCGAAGTTCAGGACAAAGCATTTTATTAAACATTATTTCGCGATATTGTGACCATTCAGCAATAATTTTTTGAAGGCTATCATCGGTTAGAACATATTCAGCATTATCAGCATTTTCAAGGTCTATGTTAAAGG
Source organism: uncultured Treponemataceae bacterium (assembly GCA_964369585.1). GTDB lineage: Bacteria > Spirochaetota > Spirochaetia > Treponematales > Treponemataceae > CAYJFX01. The sequence continues at coordinate 6,045 of CAYJHL010000002.1, forward strand.
CAATGTTTCTACATCCTTGGAAAAAATCTTCTATAATGCGTAAAAGGACAATGGTAATTTGCAAAGGATTTGATGGTGACAACACATTAAATCCATCCCGAAATTGATACATAGGCTGGAAGTATGGATACATGTCAGGTTTTTTCTCTAAATCATTCCATCCGGCATTTGGAAATAGGTTGTTTAATACATTTAGTGATTGAGAAATATCATTCGGAATTATATTTTTTTCGTTTTCAGTTTCTACCGTAACTGGAACAACTATTGGTTGTGCATCCTGTTCATCTTTTTTTGTTTCTTTTTTTGGAAGAATTAAGTCATATTTTGTGAGTTCTAAAAATGGTAATATTTTTGAAATATTTTGGGTGTAAAAGTCAGGAAAAGGATAACACTTAGCACTAGTCATTCTCATGAGTAGGGGATATGTTTGGTGAATAATTTTACTAGAAATATATATCCATTCAGCTGTCGCTTGCTTTGCATATGCTAAGTTTTTTGCCTTTACCGTTGAATTCGGCTTTGTTGCTGCTATATATAGTTTTTTTATTATTTCTGCCATTTTAGATTCACCTAAAAAGTACAGACGCATTATATGCTTGAACAATTCTTTTGTAACTGGAATAGCATCTTCCATAATTGGTGAATCTGTACTTGCTAGCGTTCTTGATGTTTCAGTTAGCATTATAGTATTCCAATCATAAATATACCGGAGAGCTTTAAAGTATGGACTATCTTCTGTTGTTATCTTTTTTTTATATTCGCCCGTGGTCGAATCAATGAGATTTTTCATTGCATCAATAAATGAGTCAATATGTTTTACATGAGCTGGTATTTTTGTTTTTACAAAGGCAGAAGCTAAATCATCAGGACTTGCTTTACCGAAGCACGCGAGTAACTTAAATAAACCTGGTTTTTGTGAAATTTTGTAAGCAGGTGAGGTTAAGAGTTTGTAAAAAGCTTTTCGTTCTTGAGGAGATAGGTAAGGAATAGACTTTTTCTTTAGAAGTGTTATTTGTTCTGTTTTTATTTCCTCATCTCGTTGTCTTTTTATTTCTTCCTCAGAAAGAGGTTTTGTGGGGATGTATTGCCTCTTTTTGGCGGGATTGATTCTGGTAATTTCTCCCTGTCCTTGACTAGCGCGTTCTGTCCCTACTTCTCCCCCTAATAATGTTGCCATTCTTTGAGATTCGGCAGGATCGAGTTCTCCAAGGTTTTTGCGTACTTTATCTAATTCTCCCGGTGCATAGCGGGCTTTGTTTTGTTTTGCCATATTTATATTCGTAAGTATTGTTTTTTTGCAACGGCTTGAAAATCCTTTAGTGGGTATATTTCACCGTCTTTATCAGAAATATTTCCTTCTAGGGAACCAAAAAGTGTATTATATTGTGTTCGTAATATTACTATGCTGTTTTGTCTCACTATAGTAGCCTTTGGTGAAAATGATAAATCTATCATGCTTTCTGTATCTTGAATGTACCACCGGTTTAAAATTCCTTTCGGGTGGGTGATTGTTACAGGCGGAAGTGGAGTTGCGACACCATCAACAAATAGTATGTTTTCATTATACAAGTCAGGATCAACAGGATCTTGGTTTGATACATAAAGATTGAATTGAACATTTTTACCATTTATAATTCCCTGAGCTGTTATTGAATGACAAAATGTCCGTAAGCTGTAAAAGGCTCTTCGAACTGTGAAAAATCCTAACCCAGATGAAACAAAAGGACTAGCCGTTAATACCGATGATTCTGCAGAAATATTGCCTTCAAGAGGTATTGCAATATGATGAATTGCTGCGCAGCGACGCTGTGTTGGAGCTGGAATAATGGAAACATGAGTCCCAGAGCTTTCTTTTGAAAGGGTTCCCGAAAAGGCAAAATGTAGGTCAGGTCTAGTTTTGTCGTGTTTTAGTCGGCAAGCAACAGAAAAAGAATTTTTTTCGTAGTCCCATTTAATGACAATGTAGCGATTTTTCTTAAATGACTTACACATTCCTTTTTGAGCACTAATAGGTATTGTTCTTCGTCGTAATATGAGTGTTCTGTATGCAAGCTTTCGTTTTGTTTCTAAATCCCACACACTTACTTCTGCGAAGCCGAAATAACGGGCATCCATTACTTCTATAGTACCAATATAATTATTAATGGTAAATGAAAAACATAAATTTGCACGTATGCGGAGTTTTGTTAGGAAATTTGGTAATGGCATGAGACTAAAAGGCTGCTTGAGCCGTTGTATTGAAAGTCGCCTAGGAGGAAAATTAAAATCACCAAATACCGCCTTGCCTTTTTCAACAGTTTTTTGTGGCGGTTCTTTTATAATTCGTGTATACACAGTAGCTCCATATTTATTATACTATAAAATGTTAAAAAGATAAAGACATTTATTGAGAATCTTCTTGATGCTTAATATCCAATAATATCAAGAGTTTCATTCGATTCAGTTAGAGTTTTTAGCTCTTCATCGGATTCTATTCTAACAAACACTTGATTTGGTAAGCATGCAATAAAACTACCATTATGTGCGATAGGACGAGAATGAACACAAATTTGATTGTCACATGGGGAACTATTAAAAAAAGCAGTGCTATTTTCAATAGTTATCACTGAGACACCTAAAGTTCCTTGTGTACCAAAAGTTGCATCTTCTTTTAAATTGTATACCCATTCGGTGTTAGAGTTTGTAACTATGAGTCTTGCACCTGGGTTCTTATTCTGTAATGCAGAAACTAACGATAATACAACTAATAAAAGAGCTATGCATAGAATAACATAGTCAAGGGGCTTAAGAAGTCTTTTTTTTATAGCAAAGTTATTATTTAAAATCATTTATAACATAATTTTACACCTATTTTATTACTTAGGCAAGTGGGTCTTGCCAGTACTAACTATATAACTAAGAGGCCTTTTTTTTTCAATAAACAATTGCTTTAAACTAACATTCGGTGTATACTATACGTATGAAACCTAATATGGAAGATTATTTCCCAGGATGGAAAAAATTAGATTCAAAACATCAAAAAACACTTCTAGATGCCGCTACATTTATGAGTGCTCCTAAAGGGACTCTTTTACACAATGGAGACGCCGATTGTATTGGTGTAATGCTTGTGTATGAAGGTCAATTGCGTGTATATATGATGTCAGATGAAGGTAAAGAAGTTTCTTTATACCGTATTTTTAATCGTGATATGTGCTTGTTTTCAGCTTCATGTATGATGGATAGTATTCAATTTGAAACTTTTGTTGAAGCAGATAAAAATACATCATTTTGGCTTATTCCAGCGTATGTATACAAAAAAGTTATGGATGAATCAGCTGTGCTTGCAAATTATACTAATGACCTTATGGCATCTCGATTTACCGATGTTATGTGGTTAATGGAACAAATTATTTTTAAAAGCATGGATGAAAGACTTGCGGACTTTTTATTATCAGAAAAGACATTAGAGGGAAAAGATACCATTAGTATAACTCATGAAAAAATAGCCCAACATTTGGGAAGTGCTCGTGAAGTGGTAACACGATTGTTAAAGTATTTTCAGGATGAAGGGGCTGTAAGTTTAAGTCGAGGTGGAGTTACAATACTAGATGAAACTAAGCTTGAAAAAAGAATTTCAAGACTGGCAAAAACATAAAAAAATAACCCCGAAGCAGTTTGCTATCGGGGTTTTGTTTTAAGAACCTATTTTAAAAGTTCTAAAATACCATCTTTATCTTTTGCACCAATTGCTTGTTTTGCAATTTTTCCGTCGATGAAAAGTGCTAGGGTAGGGATACTCATAACGCCGTATTCTGCTGCAAGATCTCCTTGTTCGTCAACATTTACTTTTCCAATTTTTTTATCAGTTACTTCGTTTGCAACTTCTTCAATGATTGGGCCTACCATTTTACAAGGACCACACCAAGGTGCCCAAAAGTCAACCAAAACAGGCTTATCTGATTTTAAAACTTCTTGTTCAAAGTTCTCTTTTGTTAATACTAATGCTGACATAATAATCTCCTAACTGTGTAAAATACCAAAACATATGTAGTGGTAAGAAATAAATCATTTCATATAATAATGATAACACATTTTATTGTAAAAAAAAGTGAGAAAGTTACACTACTGCTATAAACTTTAAGGTTGATTTAAGGAACTATGTGTATTATATAAATATAACAAAGCAATTGTTAACCACACTACACTCCTCCTTTTTTAGACCCTTGTACGTTGTGCAAGGGTCTTTTTTTAGTTTTTTTTGGGAGATGGAAAAAATATGTAAATAAATAAAATCAAACAAATGTTTGTTTTTTTAAGACTATTTTAAGGAATCTAGTATATTATTATATATAACAAAATAATTTGTTAACCACACTACACTCCTCCTTTTAGCCCTCCGTACGTTGTGCGGAGGGTGTTTTTTATGGATAGTTAGTAGCTAATTTGCACAAAAAATTTTCTGTTTCTTGGTCCATCAAACTCACAAAAGTAAACGCTTTGCCATGTTCCTAGCAGCAAGCTTCCATTATGAATAAGTAACTGCTCTGATGCTCCTATAGTGGAACATTTTAAATGCGCAGGAGAGTTCCCTTCTCCATGTCTAAAGTGTGAATCTTGTGGGTATACGGTATTTAAGCCCAATAACATATCGTGTTGAACATCAGGATCTGCATTTTCATTAATGGTGATTGCGGCAGTTGTATGAGGGCAAAAAACTAGTGCACTACCTGACACGGCTCCAAGTTCCATAATGAAGCCTTCAATATAATTTGTAATGTCAATAAATCCCTCTCTGGGAGTTGAAAGTGTAAATTGTTTTAATTCGGTTTTCATACTAGTAATTATAGTGCAAAACTTGTGTTCTGTCACCATAGATTGCAAAACCCTTGCAAAATCCTCCATTAAATAGTAAAATACGGTATGGAAAAAAAGTTATCACAAATTTTACCAGATGGAATCCCTTTTAATGGCACTGATGTGTTGGTATCTTCTTTGGTTTTCGATTCTCGATATTCAAAAAAGGGCTCACTTTTTTTTGCACTTCCAGGAGTGCATGTGCATGGTAATGATTATATTATAAAGGCAATTGAAAATGGGGCCGTTGCCGTTGTGCATGAAGGAATGCTACAGGCAGAAACTGTTCAATATGCAAAAGAAAAAAAAATTTCGCTTATTCAAGTACAAGATGCAAGAGCGAGTATGTCACCTGTTTCCGCAGCCTTTTATGATTACCCTTGCAAAAAACTTATCACTTTTGGAGTCACAGGAACTGAAGGGAAAAGCACAACCATTTATTTAATTTGGCAATTTTTACAGCTACTAGGAAAAAAAGCAGGCTTTATTTCTACCGTTCAATACTCACTTGGCGCTGAAGCTATAAACAACCCAGAGCATCAAACAACTCCTGAAGCCCCAATTATTCAAGAAAAACTATATGAAATGCTTAATAACGATTGTGAATATGCAGTTATAGAGTCTTCATCGCATGGGCTTTCCTTTAAGACTAGTCGCTTAGCCGATATCTTATTTGATGGTGTTGCAATGATGAATGTAACTCATGAGCACTTAGAATTTCATGGAACATACGAACAATATAAAAGCGATAAGGCGAATCTTTTTAGAAATATAGCACTTTACGACCACAAAAAAACTATTGGTGGTAAAGAAGTTGTTGTCCCATCGCTTGGTGTTGTTAATTTTGCCGACAGTGCAGCTTCTTACTTTGCTGAATGTGCTAAAAATCATGAAGTTGTTGGCTTTAGTTCAAGCAATATGCATGAAGATAATGATAAAAAAGTCTTTTCAACCCTGTATTCAATAGAACATATTGTAGGGGATGAAAAAGGTGTTACATTTAATATATGCCAAAATGGCAAAACTATGGAAACAAGAATAAATCTTCCTGGAACCTTTAATGCAGATAATACGTTGGCTGCGATGTTGCTCGTGTCAAAACTTACTGATACTCCATTAAAAACGCTTATTGAGCTTGCACCAAAGCTTGTTCCTGTGCGGGGCAGAATGACTGCTGTTGAAAAAGGGCAAGATTTTGAAGTATTAGTTGATTACGCACATACACCATCTTCTTTTACAACTATTTTTCCTCCACTTCGAGAACGAATAAAAGGGAAAATTATAACTATTTTTGGATCTGGTGGTGAGCGTGATACAAAAAAAAGACCCATTCAAGGTGCTATTGCTGCAACCTACAGCGATATCGTAATTCTTAGCGATGAAGATCCTCGCGGTGAAGATCCTATGGAACTTTTGGAAGATATTGCAAAAGGATGTGAAAACTTAATTCGTGAAGAATCGCTTTTTCTTATTTCGGATAGACCAACTGCAATTCGAAAAGCTTTTTCACTGGCACAAAAAGGTGACCTTGTACTACTTTTAGGAAAGGCTCATGAAAACTCAATTATTTACAAAGATTTTGTGATAGATTACGACGAAATAGAAGAGGCTGAAAAAGCTTTGTGTGAAATGGGCTTTGGAGGATAAAAATGATTGTTGCAGTTCTCTATGGTGGAAAAAGTGGTGAGCATGAAGTTTCTATTATTTCTGCATCTTCTGTAGTGCGAAATATTGATAGAAACATACACACTATTGTGTTAATTGGTATTACAAAAAATGGCTTATGGTATATGCAAGAAGAAAGTGAATATGAAAAACTTCTTAATGATACCGCGGCAACATTATCAATAGCTGAAAAAACAGAAAAACTTATAACAGTGCAACCTGGTGGAGGGACTTCCAGTGCTTTTGTATGCAACGGTAAAAGTATTTCAGTCGATGTAGTTCTTCCCGTTTTGCATGGAACCTATGGTGAAGATGGACTTTTACAAGGCCTCTTAGAAATGGCAGATCTTCCGTATTGTGGTTGTGGTGTTATGGCTAGCGCTGTAGCTATGGATAAAGAAAAAGCAAAACAAGTATGGACTCAAGTGGGATTACCTGTTGTTCCCTATGTTTGTTTGCGTTCATCACAAAAAACACGTGATGAATTAGATTCTGTTTTTAAGAAAGTGGAACTCGACTGGGATATGCCAGTTTTTGTCAAGCCGTGCTGTGCTGGAAGCTCTGTTGGAACCGCCAAAGCAAGTACTATAGAAGAATTACATAAGGCCGTTGAAAATGCTTTTAAGTGGGATGAAAAAATACTTATCGAGCCATTTGTTTCAGCTCGCGAGATTGAGTGTTCAGTTACCGGTAATACTGCAGAGCTTTCTTTGTTAGACGGGAAAGAAAACCCTCGCAGTGTTACATCGTACGAGCTTGGTGAAATTGCCCCAACACATGAGTTTTATGATTATGAAGCAAAATATACCGACCCCAATGGGGCTGCATTAATAATTCCAGCAAAGCTTACGTCACTTCAAGAGAAAACAATAAAAGATTTAGCGATAAAAGCGTACAAATCATTAGATTGTTCTGGTTTATCTCGAGTGGATTTTTTTATCGATAAAACAAGTGGTGATATTTTTATAAATGAGTTAAATACCTTGCCAGGTTTTACATCTATAAGTATGTTTCCAAAAATGTGTTCGGCAGGTGGTTTAGCGTATAAAGATGTTATTGAACTAATTCTAGACCAGGGTATTGAACGATACAAAAGTCGCAAGGCTTTAACTACAAGTTTGTAGTCTAAGATAAAAGAAAATTTATAGCTTCGGATCAAAAGAGGAAATGCATGAACACTCCAACAACAGTAAAGCCACATAGTTACGGCAAAAATAGAATTTTCTCATCTTTTTCAGATATAAAAGGAAAAAAAATAACAGTAATGGGTCTTGGCCTTCATGGTGGCGGTGAAGCTACTGTGCGCTTTTTTCTAAAGTATGGTGCAACCGTTACGGTTACCGATATGAAATCAGAAGATGCTCTGCGCTCTTCTGTTGATTCACTTTTGAATGATTCTAGCATTGATAAAACCCGCTTAACATTTGTACTTGGCGAGCACCGAATAGGAGACTTTGAAAATGCAGATTGCGTTATAAAGAATCCTATTGTAAAATATGAAGGCAATCCTTATTTAGCGGTTGCAAAGCACATTGAAAGTGATATTTCAATTTTTTTACAATTTACAAAATCTAAAATTATTGCAGTAACGGGAAGTAAGGGAAAGTCATCTACTGTGAGTGCAATCAGTTATGGATTGAACGAAGCAGGAATTAAAACCTTGCTTGGTGGGAATATTACGGTAAGCCCTCTTACCTTTATTGAAGAAACTCTTGAAAAGAAAGCACCTCTTGTTGTACTAGAACTTTCAAGCTGGCAATTGGCTGATTTACGGGGTAGGGGATTATTAAAACCAATTATTTCGGTAATTACAAAAATTGTACCCGATCATCAAAACTGGTATGGAGCTATGGAACCCTACGTTGCAGATAAAAAACTTATTTTTGCAGACCAAGATGAAAAAGATGTTTTTTTGTGTGCTTGTGATGATGAGGGGTGGGGAGACACATTTGCAAAAGAAGCAAAGGCAAATGTTATACGCTACCCTGACGATATTCCTGATTCTCTTTTTTTTGGAGAAGGTGAAAACAACGGTTGGCTTGAAGATTTAAAAGTTCCAGGAGAGCACAACAAAGAAAACGTTCTTAATGCGGCATGCGTTATGAGTTTAATAGGTGTGCAAGATGATGATATTATCGATATTTTAAAAAAATATAAAGGAATTGGCCACCGATTAGAGTATTTTCATTCATGGAAAAATTCGGGATCAGAATACAAGTTTTTTAATGATTCTGCTGCAACCGTACCTGAGTCTGTTGTTGCGGCCATTGGGGCTTTTCCCAGTGGGTTACATATAATTACTGGTGGCACTGATAAGGAACTAGATTTTTCCCCACTTGTAAAGGCTTTAAAAGAAGCAAAAGCGGAGAATCTTTTATCAGTATTTTTACTAGCAGGAACAGGCACCGATAAGCTACTTGCACTTTTAAAAAAGGAGCAGGTAGAAATTGATTATTTTGGCCCATTTAACAGTGTTTTAGAATTATTAACTGAGCAAAAGTCATTTCTAGAAAAATATCAATTTAATGGAAAACAAAACATAGTATTTTCTCCTGGGGCTACATCTTTTGGAATGTTTAAAAATGAGTTTGATAGAGGAAATACTTTTAAAAGATGTGTTGAAGAAATTTTTTAAGTCAGAATGTAATATGTTAAAAAAAATACCCTACATATGTTGTAGGGCATTTTTTTAGCTATAAAAAGAATTAATCTGCAAAGATAAAGTTAATATCTTTTTTATATACAGATAGGCCAAATCCAAAATCGGATCTAAAACCTTTTAAAGCAGAACCAAAGCGTACTTGCCCCCATTTTATGTTAACTCCAAAGGCATAACCTTGGGCAGTTGCATTTCTTAATCCCATATCGTTGAGGGAAAAAGTTAGACCAGTTTTAAGGTCCAGTATTTGAGTAAGTTTTGAATCCGCAAAAGAAATATCGATTTCTTGCTCGAGATAATATGGATTTAGAGAAAGTATTACTGGGTTAAAGTAAAATTGCATAAGCTTTTCACCAAGGATACTGTATCCAATAACTGGTGCGAGGTGAATGTACGAATCAAACATTGCTTTTGTAGAAAGACCGACAGTAGCCCCAAGTTCTCCACCAAGTGTGAGACCTGAGCTTAGTAATGTGCTTACCTCACCTTTTATTCCAAGTGAAACTGAATGAGCAGGTCCATCAAGTTCATTTGGAAGGAAAATATTTACGAAAGGATTTCCATTGCCATCATATTGGCTTACTTTAGAGTAGTTATACTCCCCGCCATAACCGTAATTTAGTAACGTTTGAGCATACAAAGCACTTGTTAATAATAATGCCGAAATAATAATAATTTTTTTCATTTTAACTCCTTATTTCTTATATAGTTTTTCTATAGCTTACGCTAAGATTTAAGCCCCAATAATCGTCTACATTGTTAAAACCGCTTCCAATATCATTTAAATGTTTCCATTTTCCATTCAATGAAAATACTGCACCAGTATATTTTGCTTGATTGCCACTAGTCCAAAAATAACCAAATTCAAAGGCAGAGCCTAGGTAAATTGAACTAGATTCTGTGTTCCCTGCACTAACTCCAAAATCTGTAGCAACAGTTATTGGGGCAAGCGAAAAAGTGAAGTATGCTGGTGTTCGATACGGTGAATACTTATAGGTTAATAATGGCGCTACTTTAAAGTTTAACTCAAAAATATATGCAAAAAAGTTCTTATCTTCGTCTATTTCATAGCCAGACTCATCGTAAACTGGATCTGTTATAGAAGAAATACTTCTGAAATTTGCGCCTGCAGAGGCCGTTCCTGTTACTCCTACTAAGAACTCTCTTGATAATGGAACAAGAACTTCACCCGTATACCCAAAGCGACCACTTTGTGCAATGTTTTCTTTTGGTTCATCGCCATAGTCATTTGATAATTCAAAGTCCTTTGAAAGAACAAAACCAAAGGTCGGTCCATGAGAAATATTTACTTGCGCATAAGTTGACACAACACAAAGTAATATTGCTCCTAAAAATACTAATTTTTTCATATACACTCCTAATGTATTTTAATTGTTTTTATTTGGTGATGCTAAAAGTGCTGTACTGCGAACACTTACAAAAAAGGTGTACCGCCCAGGTACATTGAAAGAAGACGATTGATTGTTCCACTCATGTTGTCCCCAATGTGCATATACACCTGTTCCAATGCTGAGTGCACTTAAATGAATTCTAAATAGGTTAAAGCTGTAACCAAGAAATCCTATGTAAACTTGCGCCCCAGTTCTGTAATTTAAGGTTGTGTTACCGTTGGTAATAACCTCTGGCATGCCAAGTGTGGTTGTTATTTGTAAAGGTTGAAATTGTGCTTGAAAGTAAAAGTTATTTATATAGGTGTATCCTACAACAGGTGCAATTCCCCATGAAAAATCACCAAAATCGAATAAACCTTCTGCCCCAACTGTTAAACCACTGTCAAATGCATACAAACCGTCGATCATGATAGCAGCTGTTCCAGGTGGGTCCTCTTCGTATTGTGTTCCCATTGCAGAAAGAGGATAGTTAAGCCCAAGTCTACCTCCCCAAGAAATCATAGGGTATGCAAATGCCCCTGCTCCTAGTGTTACTACTAGGATAATAATTAATAATTTTTTCACACTGCTACTCCAATATATAGATAAATACCAAATTTATCTATATATTGACACAATAATGAAATTAGGGTAGTGTGTCAATATAGTAGGAGATATTATGAAAGAATTATTCACAAGAAAACGTGTAGTAGTGTGTGTTTTCCTAGCAGTAGTTTTTATGCTAGGCGGTTGTATTTCTTTTACCCCATCGTACATTTCGTATGAAGATGATGTGCATGAAGACGGTATGGGATACATTTATGGGCGATTTTCAACACTTTCATTAAAAGAAGGAGGGGTTTCAATTTCATTTAATGCACCTGTTACAGAATACCTCGAAGATTATTATTTTGGATACCCAAAATTTTCGCTTGTAATAGGCGATAATGCCTTTTTTTATGGGACTGAAGCAGATGAAATGGTGCAAATGATGCCAGTGCGACCTGGAACTTATACAATAGATTCAATTGAACTTCTTACATATGAAGAATTTAATGTTGACCCACTAGCATTTGAAGCTGAAGGGTATAACAATAACATTGTAGTTGAACCTAATACTGCCATATACATTGGAGACTTTTCTGGCAATCATGGGCGCAATTATGATAATGAACTCGTGTGGGATGTTAATGAACCTGCAAACAATTATGATAAAACAACTGTAGAGTTGAAAGAAAAGTATAGTTTGCTTTCAGATTCTGATATTTCATTTACTTCAATTTTTGAATAATAAAGGATGTTCATATGAAAATGATTAAAAATAGTGTTATGTTATGTATAGTCGCAATACTGTTTGCTAGCTGTGCAAGTAGTGGTGGAGGATTAATTCAACAAGATTTTGAATCTACAGCAGAAACCTTTGGTACTTCAAGTTCTACTGGTGGAACCGGACTTGGAAATGATGATTACACAGGTGATAGAGGTTATGTGTATGGAAGATTTTTTAAGGCAATGCGCTTTGCTGATGAATTAGATAAGGCATACGAAAATGATGTTTTATACGGTATAACTGTTGAAAATGTAGAAACAGAAAAACGATTTGTTTTTGTTATGGAAAGTTCGTCAAAAGCAACTGTTCAAATGGCATCTCTTGTACCTGGTACATATCGAATTGTTACATTAAGCAAAATGTACCAAGATGGCGAAGAAATTATAGCTAGCGATGGTACTGATTACAGAGTTGGTGTTTCAGAAGAAGAAAAAGAAGAAACGGAAAAAGAAGCAGCAGAGGATGACATTTATACATTATCTGAAGCTTTCAATGTAATGCTTAGTGGATACGAAAGAGAATTTGTTGTTGAACCTAACAAGGCTGTGTATCTAGGTGACTTTGTTATGATGTACAACTTATATATTAATACTTATTACATTGGTAATACTCGTTATACTCAATACGTATTTAGTGATGACACTTTCCCTCCACTTGATAGGTTTGATGAAACAACCTCTGCCTTATACGAACGCTATCCAGACATGAAAGATGAGAATATTGAATATAGCTCTCATATGGAAAATGTTACAAGATATTTACCATGGGATGACTTCTTCTTTATGTACTCTCAAAATGGTACCGCAGTAAAAAGAACTGAATAAGTCAAGGTATAAAAGAATAACATTTTGTAGTAAAACCCCGCTCATTGGATTCAATTTGCGGGGTTTTTTCTAATTTGAAAATATGTTTGTCTAAAATTTTGTAAAAATAGAGGGAATTTTCTTTGTATTTTGTAAAATCCGTTTGGATTCCCTCTAATTCCCTCTAATTCCCTCTAAATTTGCATATCCAACTAACCTTTTGTTTAGTTTCATTTTTCGTATGAAATTATGGTCAACAAGTTTTTCTAAATCTGCTCGGGCGGTTTTAGATGTAATGCCAAAAAGGGTTTCTATTTCTTTGCAAACAAAAATGGATGAATGCTTTTCATTTATAATCTTCAATATTTGTATTTGCCGTTCATTGAGGCCTTCAACAATATAACTTTGTTTTTCATTTCTCTGTTCTGCAATTTTTCTATCAAGATACTCGCGCAATTCTAGATAGGCTTTTTTCATTGTATCTAAATTGAATTGTATAAAATAGCTGACATCATTGTTGTCCGTTTCTGTGTATAAAAATGCCTTTTCATACTGCGCCTTGCTACGGTAAATGATTCTTGATATGGAAAGGTATTCTGTGAGCCAATACCCTTTTTTTAAAAGATACCAATATACTAGTGACCTTGCTGTTCTTCCATTTCCATCTACAAAAGGATGTATGTATGAGAAGAAAAAGTGAATACAAATTGCTTTTATAATAGGGTGTATGAAATAGTTCCCTGTATCAGTATTTGCAAAATTACAAAGTTCTTGTAAAAGATGTGAAAGTTCTTTGTAAGAAGGTGGAGTGTGTGCTATTTCTCCGTCTATTGAATTAACAACGAGTATATCATTGTTAGTACGGAGTTTTCCTTCATCCTCTGTATTATCTAGCGTTTTTGCAGAAATAAGACTATGAATTTGTAAGAGCATTTCAATGGATAATTCATCTTCTTTTTTTTCCAATAGATATCGAATAGTTTCATAGTTATTCACAATCATTTGCTGATCTTTGTTTTGGGGCTTTGCACTTTTGCGAAGCATTTCTTTTGCTACCTTTCTTGTAGTGGAAGCTCCTTCCATTTGGCTAGATGCAATAGCTTCTTCCATAATGGAACTAATAAGATAGTACTTTTTATTTTGAGGGGGGAGAATACTACTTGTTTCAAGGTTGCCTCCAAAGTTTAAGTCAAACTCATGAAGTAGTTCATGCATTCTTTCTGTTACTGTATAAAAAAAATTATACGAGCCTATCTGTATAGGCTTTCGTTGCATGTTCCTTTGTAACTGTACGGCTTGCCAAAACACTGCTTTATCTATTGATTTTGGAATCATGTATTTTGCTTTATCCCAATACAAATAGTCATTATCTATTTTTTTGAGTATTTGCGTGCATTTTTCATCGGTAAGTATTCTTGCAAGCGTTTCTGTTAGCGAATGTTGAATAGCAGGTGGTTTTTCTATACTCATGATTTATTATCGGCTTTTTTTTAAAAAAAATAGAGGGAATTTTTATCAAATTTATGAAAATTCCCTCTAATTCCCTCTAATTCCCTCTAATTCCCTCTATTTTTACTATTGAGAAATTTTTCCAACTCGAATTTGTTCAAAAAGATTTTCAAATTCATTTTGGAACATTATTCTTGGAACAGGATATTCAGGATTTCCTTCTCTTGCCGCCGTTTTGGCTAAATTCGCTATATCTTCTACTTTTATTTGTTCAAGACATTTTTGAATATGCAATGTTTTATTCAAATCTCTTATTGCTTGAATAAATTTTTCAGCCTTCACTTCTTCTGAATCAGAGCCTTGGCTTACTCCGATATGATCTGCTAGAATTGCTAATTTTTTGTGAGCTTCCTCTCCGTATTGTGACAGAACATACGGTAATGTAACTGCCATTGCTAGTCCATGAGGAATATGATAAAACGCTCCTAGAGTGTGTCCAATTGCATGAACATACCCAACGTATGCACGTGTGAATGCAAGACCGCCTGAGTATGCAGCTTTTTGCATATTTGCACGAGCATCAATATTTGCACCATCTTTATAGGCTAGAGGAAGGTTTTCAAAAATTAACTTAACAGCTTCTAGTGCATGCTTTTTTGTTTTACGAGTGTTGCTTTTTCCAATAAATGCTTCAACTGCATGTGTTAAAGCATCCATTCCTGTTGTAGCTGTTATTGCAGGTGGAAGCCCGATGGTGAACTTGGGGTCAAGTACTGCTCCGTATGGAATTAATGCTGGGTCTTTGATTGCGTATTTTTCATGTACATCTGTTTCAGAAATTACAGCTGCCAATGTTGTTTCGCTTCCGGACCCTGCAGTTGTTGGGATGGCATAAAGAGGAGGCAGTTTTTTTAGTACCCGTAAAATCCCTTTCATTTGTTTTGGTATTTTATTTGGCTTTGCGATGAGTGCGGCAGCAACCTTTGCACAGTCCATAGAAGATCCACCACCAATCGCAATAAAAGCTAAACACTTATTATTTGCATATATTGCTGCTGCATCTTGTGCATTTTTTGCTGTTGGATTAGGCACTGTATCATCGTATACAAAGTAGGTAATTTCAACAACCTCTAATGCATTTAGAAGTAAGCGCAATAAGCCAGTTTCAGTAATCCCTTTATCTGTTACTATACATACTCTTGTTGATTTTCGTTTAACTAATAGCTGTGCTAATTGAGCTAAAGAATCTTCTCCTTTGAGAAGTTTTGGTTCTCTCCATGGTAAAAACCATGATACAAGGTAAATAGTTTTTTGAAAAACTCTATAGAAAATACTAAGTATTCCGTTCATTTAAACTCCTACATATAGAAAGACTCCGAAGAGCCTTTCTATATGAATTGAATAATTTTTATAACTGTAAGTGTGTAAAAACTAGCAGTATGATTTTTGCATTATTTCTAAGCATTCTTCATCGGTTAAGGCTACAGGATCACATCCGAAAAGACCGCCCATGGTATCTCGTGCAATTTTTACAAGATTTGAAAGTTCTTCTTCTTTAATACCAATTTCAGACATTTTTAGATTGTCTACTCCACAAGCTTTTTGTAAATCAACTAAGGCTGTAACAAAATCCATTGCGTCTTTTGCATCATCTTTTCCTAATGCCTTTGCCATTGCGACCATTCTTTCATTGCATGCGCCTTTTTTTGCAAACATAGTATAATATTCGCGGCTAATCATAATAAGGCCTGCGCCATGCGTAAGCTTTGGATAACAGGCACTCATTGCATGTTCTAACGAATGTTCTGATGTGCACCCTGATGTAGATTCTACCATTCCTGCTAAAGTATTTGCTAATGCAACATCAGTTCGGGCATCAATGTCATTGCCATTATTTGCAGCTTTTGCAAGTGATTTTCCTATGAGACGAATTGATTCAAGTGCATACATATCACTCATTACATAGGCTGTATTATTAATATACCCTTCTGTTGAATGAAAGAGAGCATCAAAGCCTTGGTATACCGTTAAATCTTTTGGTACGGATACCATTAACTCTGGGTCTACTATCGAGAGAACAGGGAATGTCTTATCATACCCATACCCAATTTTTTCTTGGGTATCTTCTTTTGTTATTACTGTCCAAGGATCAGCTTCCGTTCCTGTTCCAGCGGTGGTAGTTATACATACGATTGGTAATGGATTCTCTTTTGGTGCCTCTCCTTTTCCACTACCACCGTTTATGTAATCCCAGTAATGACCTGGGTTTGTCGCCATAAATGCAATTGATTTTGCAGAGTCCATGCTGCTTCCACCACCGAGTCCTATAACAAAGTCACAAGAATTCTTTTTTGCAAACTCCGCCCCTTCCATTACGTGCTCAACAATTGGATTTGGAAGTATTTTATCAAAAACTACAGATTCTACACCTGCTTTTTTTAGTTCAGATTCAACCCTGTCTAAATAACCATTTGCTCTAGTTGATTTTCCTGCACTAATGACAATAAGGGCTTTTTTTCCTGGTAATTGTTGTGTATGTAAGGAGCTTAAAGAGCCCTTTCCAAATAAAATTTTTGTAGGTATAAAATACGTGAAATTCATTGCTAGTAACCATCCTCTTTTATGTTGTTATTTCAATTATACCATATTTGTTTTTTTTAGGCTAGTTTTTTTTAAAAAATTAATGGAGGAGTATTCTATCACTGGTTAAATCGCTATTTTTTATTTGCTTAAATCGCTGAATTATATCGTCCATTGTTAATTTTGACTTTTCTTCTTCTGCAATATCGAGAAGAATGTTTCCTGCATCCATCATTATAAGCCTATTGCCATACTCGAGTGCATGACTCATATTGTGGGTAATCATCATTACTGTGAGCTTTTGTTCTGTTGCAAATTTTTGTGTAAGCTCCATAACGAGTCGCGCATTTGTTGGATCAAGTGCTGCAGTGTGTTCATCTAAAAGAAGAAGGTCTGGTTTTGACATTACAGCCATCAATAAGGTGAGTGCTTGGCGCTGGCCACCCGAAAATAATTCAACATTATCTTTTAGGCGGTTTTCAAGACCCATTCCTAATACTTCAAGCTTTGATTTAAAGTAATCTCTCATTTTATTGTTGAGGCTAATTTTTAACCCTTTATTACCTTTTTTGTGGCAAATCATCATATTATCTTGAAGGGTCATTTTTCCAGCTGTTCCTAAAAGAGGGTTTTGAAAAATGCGACCAATGTAGCGGGATCTAACATATTCTTTATCTCGACTAATATCTTTTGAGCTGTTTTCGTTTGAAAGGAGTATTTTCCCTGCGCTTGCGGTATATGTTCCAGCAATTACATTGTATAGGGTAGATTTACCAGCTCCGTTTGAACCTATGACTGTAATAAAGTCTCCTTGGTTTATATGGAGGTTAATATTAGATAGTGCTATATTCTCGTCAGGAGTATCTGGAGCAAAAACCATGCGGATGTTCTCAAGTGTTATCATTATGCTCTCCTTGTACTATTCTTAAAAGTAGATTTAAGTTGTTTTAGTGCATCTGTTTGTGTAATTATTAAACAGATAATTATAAGTAGGCCTGTAATAAGCTTTAAATCGTTTGGACTCATATTGATTAAAAATCCGTAGCTACGAGCAAAGTACATAAGCATTCTATAAATTATTGAGCCTATTATTACACGGAAAGTAAGTAGAGCAATTTTATTTGAACGCAAGACAAATTCCCCAATCATTAAAGATGCTAAGCCTGATACTACAACTCCAGAGCCAGAACCAACATCGGCAAATCCTTGGTACATAGCAGCCATTGCTCCAGCTAATGCACTTAGTGCATTAGCAACACAAATACCAACGCCTTTGACTATTTCTGGATTCATTCCTTGGGAAATAACCATTTGCGGATTGGACCCAAGTGCTCCCATAGTAAGGCCGAAGTCTGTATGGAAAAATAAGTCTAAAAGTGTTTTTACAAATAGTACGATGAGCACTAAAAATAACACAACACTAAGCTCTGAGCTAAATATGGGAGATAGTTTATCACTAATAAAAGTAAAAACTGTTTCATTTCGTAAGAGAGAAATATTTGCTCTATTTGACATAATGCGAAGATTAATTGAATAAAGCATTGTCATGGTGAGAATTCCTGCTAAAAGACCTGGGATTTTTAGCTTTGTGTGTAAGATGGCGGTTACCAAGCCCGCTAGCAGTCCTGCTACTATAGCGAAAAAAATGGCTATGACAGGACTTATGCCATTTACTATGAGGCTAGCAGCAACACTTGCTCCGAGCGGAAAAGACCCATCAACGGTCATGTCTGCAAAATTAAGAATTCTAAATGTGATAAAAACACCCAATACCATGAGTGCATAGATTAAACCTTCTGTTAATATACTGTACATATGTAATTATACCAAAATTATTTTAGAAAGAAAAGCTCCAATGTTGTATTAGCAACACTGGAGCTAAGGAGGATATGAAAAAAATTATTTCTCTGTTAGTTGACCATTTTCAATTATGTAGTTTGCTTGGTCAATATAGCTTTGTGGAATAGAAATGCCTGCATTTTTTGCAGCATCTAAGTCAAAAAGTAAATCTGAGTCAGAAGGCTCTGTCATAAAGCGCACTGGAATATTTGAAGGATCTTCACCATTTAAGATTTGAACAACCATTTCACCTGTGGCACGACCTGCTTTATAATAGTTAAAACCTGAAGCAATCATACATCCACCATGTAACGCACCTGTAACATCTGCTGAAAATACTGGTTTTTTGGCATCTCCAAATACTTGCACAAGTGCAGGAAGGGCTGAAAAAACAGTATTGTCAGTTGTAAGGTAGATTCCGTCAACTCTGTTTATGATAGATTCAGCAGCTTGTTTTACTTCTGAAGAGTTTGCTATAGATTGTGATACTAAGTCGATTCCTAATGCTTTACATGCATCTTCTACCATTGTAAGTGAAGAGATAGAGTTTGCTTCGTTACTTGCATAAATATATCCAAGAGTTTTAATTCCTGCAATTTCTGCAAACATTTTAATATGTTCTGCTGTTGGAATTGCATCGCTCATTCCTGTTACATTGCCTTCACCTTTATCAACAGATGTAACAAGGCCTGCTCCTACAGGGTCGGTAACTGTTCCAAATACAACAGGAATGTCTTTAAGGGTATTTGCTAATGAAATTGCAACTGGTGTTGCAATACCTACTGCAACATCAACTTTTCCAACTTTGTACATGTTTGCAATTTGTGCCGCAGTGTTTACATCTCCATTTGCATTTTGCAAGTCAAATGTTGCATCAAAACCTGCTTCTGTCACAACGTCAATAATTCCTTTTTCTACTGCATCAAGTGCATCGTGTTGCACAATTTTTGCAATACCAATTTTTACACTTCCGTCATCTTTTTTTGCATCACTTGAACCACCTGCAAAAAGACTTACACTTACAATGCTAAGTACTGTAATAATTAAACTCATTTTTTTGAACATTTTGTTTCTCCTATTGTGATGTTACTTTTTGCAGTAACGTTTCTTTTAATAGTATCTTATACTATGTTTCTGTTTCTGTCAATAGAAACTTTTGAATTTTTAGCTATTCTTTTTTATTTTTCAGTTAAAACACCATCTTCGATAATAAATCCTGCTTGATTGATGTACTTTTGGGGGATTGTTATACCTACATTTTTTGCTGCATCTAAGTTTACTAAAAAATCAGAGTCTGAAGGTTCAGTCATATAGCGTATAGGGATGTCTTCTGGTTTTGTTCCATTTAAGATTTGAACTACGATTTCGCCTGTTGCTCGCCCTGCTTTGTAGTAGTTAAATCCTGAAGCCATAATACATCCTCCATTAAGAGCCCCTGTTACATCCCCTGAAAAAACAGGTTTCTTTGCGGATTCAAATACATTAATTACAGCCGGTAAGGATGAAAACACAATATTATCTGTGGTAAGGTAAAGTCCATCAACACGGTTTATAATTGACTCTGCGGCCATTTTTACTTCTGAAGAGTTAGTAATTGACTGAGTAATTAGTTCAATGTCTAAGTCCCTACAAGCTTTTTCTACTAAACCAAGTGAATACATTGAGTTTTGCTCGGTACTAGTGTAAATGTAGCCAAGTCTTTTTATGTTTGCAATTTCAAGAAATAGACTAATATGCTCGAAGATAGGCAATGCATTGCTCATGCCTGTAATATTTTTTTCTCCTCTTTCTGTTGAGCTAACAAGGCCTGCTCCAACTGGGTCTGTTACAGTTCCAAATACTACTGGTGTATCCTTTAATGTGTTTGCTAGTGAAACTGCAACAGCGGTAGCTATTCCTACTGCGACATCAACATTATTGGCTTTATACATGTTTGCAATTTGCGCTGATGTATTCACATCACCATTAGCATTTTGAAAATCGTATACTACATCAAACCCTGACTCTGTAATTACATCAACAACTCCTTGTTCAACATCATCCAAGGCATCATGTTGAACAAGCTTCGCTATTCCAATTTTTTTCGAATCAGTATCTGTTATCGACTCTTTTGCCCCTGTTGCATAAAGTGAGGGTAATACCGTTAATAGCGCACAAGCTATTATAAATACTTTTTTTATCATAAACTCTCCTAATATTGTGTTTCTGTTTGCAGAAACGTTTCTTTTAATAGAATCATACACTGTGTTATTGTTTCTGTCAATAGTAACATTGCTTTTTTTCTCTTTTTTTTTTACTTGATAATCTTTTTTAATTAAAGTACAATGAAAAAAAATTAAAGTGAGTGATTATGAAAGAGAGAATTATACGTGTGTGTATGACTATCATCGGTGTAGTTATAGGTGGTTTATCGGTTGGTTTATTTAAGCACTCACAATTTGGCACTGACCCATTTCAATGTTTCGCAAACGGTATGCATAATATACTGCCTTTTAGCTTTGGAACGCTATACATTATTTTAAATGCAATTCTATTGATTGTTGTGTTCTTTTTAAAAAAGCATTATATAGGAATTGGCACAATTATTAATTTGTTTTTGGTTGGTTTTATCGTTGAGTTTAGTCATGGAACACTCCAAGAGTTAATTCCCAATCCAAGCATGATGGTGAGAATTGTGATGCTTGCAGTTGGCTTTGTTATTTTATGTATTTCTTCCTCCTTCTATATTACTGCAGATTTAGGTGTTTCAACCTATGATGCAATTGCTCTTATTATGACAGATAAAAAAGTTGCTAAGTTTCAATATTGCAGAATTGCAACTGATGTTATTAGTGTTCTTGTAGGTTTTTTTCTGGGGGCCATTGTTGGGGTAGGAACGGTGATGACGGCTTTTTTAATGGGGCCTTTTATTGCATTCTTTAGGAGCCATATTTCAGAGCCCCTATTGCAAAAGGCTATTAAAGAGAAATGCTGTTAAGTTTTGCCCTTTCGCTCTTGCTTGGAATGCTTCTGAGTGAGGTTTTTAAGAAAATTCATCTTCCCCCTTTGCTAGGAATGATTATTGCAGGTTTGGCAATTGGGCCCTATGCTTTTAACTTGTTAGATGAAAGCTTTTTAGCAATGTCAGGAATGTTAAGAGAAATAGCATTAATTATTATTTTAACAAGAGCTGGGCTAACTTTAAACATTGAAGATTTAAAAAAAGTTGGAAGACCTGCAATATTATTGTGTTTTATTCCAGCCCTTATGGAAATTGGAGCTATGATTTTTTTAGCACCAAAACTGTTTAATATAACAGTTTTAGAAGCTGCTTTAATGGGTTCAGTAGTTGCAGCGGTATCTCCTGCCGTTATTGTTCCAAAAATGATAACTATTATTGAAGAGGGCCGAGGTACAAAAAAATCTATTCCTCAAATGATTCTTGCCAGCGCAACTGTTGATGATGTTTTTGTAATTATTTTATTTACAAGTTTTTTAGGGTTGACTCAAGGATCGTCGGTATCAATTCTAAGTTTTGCTTCCATTCCTGTTTCAATTGTTTTAGGAATACTATTTGGTACTGTGCTTGGATTATTATTTTCTTGGTTTTTTAAGAAGGTTCATCTTCGCGACAGTCAAAAAGTTCTTATTGTGCTTTCTATAGGATTTATTCTTGTTACTTTGGAAGATGTATTTGTCGCAACTATTCCTTTTTCGGCTCTTATAGCAGTGATGAGTTTTGGTATTACAATAAAGGCAACATTTTCAGATCTTTCTTCCAGGCTTTCTGTTAAGTTTTCAAAGCTATGGGTATTTGCAGAAATTTTACTTTTTGTATTAGTAGGAGCAAGCGTTAATGTCTCATATGCACTTCAAGAAGGTATGGATGCAGTTATACTAATATTTGGAATACTTGTGTTTAGAATGCTTGGGGTATGGCTTTGCTTATTTAAAACAAACCTAAAAATTAAAGAACGCTTATTCTGCCTGTTCGCTTATATTCCAAAGGCAACAGTTCAGGCTGCTATTGGAAGTATTCCTCTTGCTCTTGGGCTTGCTTGTGGTGATATTATCTTAACGGTTGCTGTTCTTTCAATTTTAATAACAGCACCGTTAGGAGCTATTCTTATTGAAATTTCATATAAAAAGCTTTTAGATAAATAGCAATGTAATCATTCTTTTACCCTTGTATGCCTATCTCATTTGTGTTACACTTAATGTATGAGTAAACTTCCTGATTCAAAACAAATTGTGCAAATTGTTGCCCTAGATTTAGATGATACATTGTTAAAACATGATTTAACTATTTCTGATTATACAGTATCTATTTTGCAAAAGCTTTCAGAAAAGGGTATATATATTATGCTTTGTTCTGGGCGTATTGACGATGCCATGCTTCCTTATGTTCGACAAATGGATATTGCAGGAAGCGAATATGGGCGTTACATGATAACGCAAAATGGAACTAATATTTTAGATTTACATTTGAGACTTTCTATTTATTCTCATCAGTTGGAATACGAAATTGCAATGCATGTTTACAACGCATTACAATCTTATGGACTTACGGCCCATGTATATGATTCTAGCACAATTTTTACATGTAAACATACTGAATGGGGGGACATGGACGCAAAACTCAGTGGTTTAAATAAAGAATTGGTAGAGGACTATCCTGAATTGTTGAAGCATGGCTTTCCTAAAATTGTAATACCTGGAGAACCAGAGGTTCTTAAAGAACTTGAAGCTAAGCTCAAAAGTGAAATAGGTGAAGAATGTGTGATTTTTACAAGCAAACCTTTTTTCTTAGAAGTCTTACCAAAAAATGCTGGGAAAGGTGAGGCACTGGTATGGTTGGCAAATGAACTCAATGTTCCTATCGAAAATGTTATGGCATTTGGCGATAGTATGAACGATGAAACTATGATGCAACTTATGGGAAAAAGCGTTGCGATGATAAATGGTCTTGATTATATAAAAGATATTGCTGTATTTAATACCGAATATTCAAATGATGATGATGGAGTTGCACGCTTTTTAGAAAAATTTGTACTTTAAATTTTTTTTGTTTTAGTGTACAATTAGTTATGCAAGAAGCGATACCTTTAAATACCGAATCTTCACCAGAAGCGGTTATAGAATTATTATTTAAGCTTAAAATGAAAGATGTAATGGCAACAGATGTTGTTACCGTTCCTCCAACTATGTCTATGCGAGAAGCACAGCTTTTAATGAAAGAAAAAAGAGTGACAGGGGTTCCTGTTATTATTAACAAAAAGCTAGCTGGGATAGTTTCAATGGATGATATCGTAAATGCTTTTGACAAGGGGACTATTGATGATCCTTGTGAAGATCATATGACTCGAAACACAATTGTTCTTCAAGAAAATATGCCTATTTCATTTGCGGTGACATATTTTAATAAATATAAGTTTGGCCGATTCCCTGTTTTAAATAGTAAAAATAAACTGGTAGGCATTGTTACAACTTCGGACGTTATAGCAGCTCTGTTGGTTGCTATGAATTCTGAAGTTGAAAGGCTCGAAAAAAGTGCTCAAGAAGCCCTAAAGCAAGAACCTCACCGCGTTATGGAGTTTAAAACAGAACCATTCAATTTTGATACTGCGGGGCTTGCATCAACAGAAATAAAAAAAACACTACGATCTATGAATGTCGATCCTGCTATTGCAAGGAGGGCTGGCATTGCAAGCTACGAACTTGAAATTAATCAAGTAGTGCACTCCAATGGCGGCATTATGCGCTATTATATCACTGGAGATAAACTAGTTATTGAGGCTATGGATACAGGTCCTGGAATTCCCGATATTGAAAAAGCACTTACAGAAGGGTTTTCAACAGCAACTGAGCGCGTAAGATCTCTAGGTTTTGGTGCTGGTATGGGTATTCCAAATACAAAACGTGTATCAGACGAATTTATTATTGAGTCTGAAGTGGGGAAAGGAACTTCTGTACATGCAACTTTTTATTTAAGTGGAATAAAAGAAGGAGCGTAGGAAATATGAAGTTATCTGAAATTGCCACAAAATTAAATCTTAAAGCTGTTTTTGATAATTATGATGATGCAGATATACACACTGTTTATACTGGCGATTTGCTGAGTGATGTTATGGGACATGGTGATGACGAATGCGTTATTGTTACCATTCAAGCACATAAAAACACCCTTGCCGTAGCTACACTTAAAGATTCACCTGCAATTATTTTATGTAATAACCGCCCTGTTCCAGAGGACATGATTGAGTCTGCACAAGAAGAAGGTGTTGCACTTTTTGTAACAAAAGAAAATCAGTTTACAATTTCGGGAAAACTCTATGGCTTGTTGGAAAGCTGATTTCCATTTACATTCTTGTCTTTCTCCTTGTGGAGACCTTGCAATGTCTCCTTTGGCAATAGTAAAAATGCTTAAAGAGAGGGGGGTGCAAATTGCTGCCCTGACTGATCACAATTCATCATTAAATTGCCCTGCATTTGCGCACCACTGTAAAGAAGCGGGAATTGCAGCTCTTTTTGGAATGGAAGCACAAACGCAAGAAGAAATACATGTGTTATGTTTGTTTTCATCTCTACATACAGCTCTTTCTTTTAGCGATGAAATGTATGAATTACTTCCTCCTATAATGAATAATCCTGAAAAAACAGGTGATCAGGTATATGTTGATAATGATGATGATATAATTGGTGAAGTTGAGAAATACTTAGTTGTATCATGTGACATTGGTATCGATGATTTAACCAAGCGAGTTCATGAGCTTGGCGGATTGGTAATTCCAGCTCATATAGATAGGTCTTCTTTTTCTCTTACTAGTCAGCTAGGGTTTGTTGCTCAAGGTGATTGGGATGCATTAGAAGTTGTGCGACTTCCGCCCGCAACAGTTGACTGGATAGATAACAAGCAACACTTTACACCAATAGATACACTCGGTTATCCTTTGACAACATCATCCGATGCTCATTACCCTATTCACATTGCACGACGTACCTTTGATTTAGATTTTGCTGATTCTCCATTGCATGGAGATGATGGTATACTAAATGACGATGGAAGTGTTAATATGAACACACTTAAAGACGCATTGAAACGGCGTCCTATTAAGTAAACAAAGAAAATCGTAACAAAATCACCCTTCATATTGAAAGAATTTCATAATAATGGTATATTTATACTAGACAAAAATAAGGGTTTTATAACCAAAGGAACATATATGAGTAAATCATTATTGAATATTTCTGATCTAAGTGTTGGAATAGGCGATAAAAAAATATTAGAAAATCTAAGCCTTAATGTAAATGCAGGAGAAGTGCACGTCATAATGGGTAGAAACGGTAGAGGAAAGTCTACCTTGTTTTCTGCAATTGTTGGGAATCCTGTATACGATATTACAAATGGAAAAATCGAATTTGATGGTGAAGATATAACCACTGCAAAGGCAGATGAAAGGGCTCGCAAAGGAATCTTTTTGTCTTTCCAAACACCAGTAGAAATACCAGGAGTTACCCTTGGCGATTTTATACGTTCTGCACAAGGTGCTGTAACAGGCGAAATGAAAAATGTATTTTCATTCAGAAAGGCATTAAAGGCAAAAATGGATGTTCTTAATATGGACGAAGTTTATGCTGACCGCGATTTAAATGTAGGGTTTTCTGGTGGTGAAAAAAAGAAAGCAGAAATTTTACAATTACTAATGCTGAATCCAAAATTAGCACTTTTAGATGAAACAGACTCAGGTCTCGATGTTGATGCAATTCAAAATGTTGCAAAAGGAATTGAAGAATATCACACAGAAGAAAACAGTATTGTTATAATAACACACAATGCTAAGTTGCTAGAAAAGCTACCTGTTGATTTTGTTCATATTTTAGATGACGGAAAAATCATCAAAACGGGAAGCAAAGATTTAGCCATTGAAATTCTTTCGAGAGGATTTTCTGTAGGCGAAAAAACCGAGGCCTAAGATGAGCGATAATTCAGAAAAAACATTTATTGACGACATAGACCGAAGCGTGTATGACGTTATTGATTATATAAAGCCTTCTCTTGTAGTCGACTCAGGCTTAACAGAAGAAGTTGTAAGACGAATATCAAAAGAAAAAAATGACCCAGAATGGATGACCGAGTTTCGCTTAAAAGCACTTAAGCAATACCTTGAAACACCTCTTCCAAATTGGGGCGCGCCACTAGACGAACTTAACATGGATAATATTGTAACCTATGTTCGTCCTGATACTAGCATGAAAGAAAGCTGGGAAGAAGTTCCTTCAGAAATAAAAAATACTTTTGAGCGCCTTGGTATTCCAGAGGCTGAAAAAACCAGTCTTGCGGGAGTTGGTGCGCAGTACGATTCAGAAGTTGTGTATCATAATGTGCAAAAAGAAGTTGAAGAACTTGGAGTTGTGTATACCGATATGGAAAGCGCTCTTCATGGACCATATGCTGATAAAGTGAAAGAACACTTTATGAAGCTTGTTCCAATTACAGATCATAAGTTTGCAGCCCTTCACGGCGCTGTATGGTCTGGAGGTTCATTCGTATATGTTCCACCTGGAGTGCAACTTGAAGTGCCACTGCAATCATATTTTAGATTAAATGCTGCAGGTGCGGGGCAATTTGAGCACACATTAATTATTGTAGATAAGGGAGCTTCTCTTCATTTTATTGAAGGTTGTTCTGCTCCTAAGCATAATGTTACAAACTTGCATGCAGGTTGTGTTGAGCTTTTTGTTGAAGAAGGTGCTCGTCTACGCTACTCTACAATAGAAAACTGGTCAAAAAACATGTATAACTTAAATACAAAACGCTCTTTAATAAAAAAAGATGGCATAATGGAATGGGTAAGTGGATCTTTTGGATCACACACTTCATACCTTTATCCTATGACTGTCTTGCAAGGTGAAAACTCTCGTATGGAATATACTGGAATTACCTTTGCTAGTAACGGGCAAAACTTAGACACCGGTGTTAAGGTTGTGCACAATGCACCGAACACATCATCGCATCTTTTTGCAAAGTCAATTTCGAGAGATGGTGGAGAATCCACCTTTAGAAGTGAAGTAAGCGTAAGCGCAAAGGCTTCTAAAAGTAAATCATCAACGTCTTGCGAGTCGTTAATGCTCGACAGTAATTCAAGAAGCGATACTGTTCCTGTACTAAATATTCATTGTGATGATGTGAGTATAGGACATGAAGCAAAAATTGGACAAATTAGTGATGAAGTAGTTTTTTACCTTATGAGCCGAGGAATAAAAGAAGAAGATGCGAAAGCTATGGTTGTAGGTGGGTTTGCAGAACCTATCGCAAAACAACTCCCGCTTGAATATGCAGTTGAAATGAACAATCTAATCCATCTTGAGATGCAAGGGACTATAGGGTAAGGGGAAGTATATGAGTATAAAAAATATTGTAAATGAGCTTCCTGTTGCAACATGGAATCATCTTGGGGTAAACGGAGCTAGCGTTCCTTCGTTTCCAACGCTACAAGAAAGAAAGGGTTTTGATTTACAAATAGCACTTCCTTGGACTATTGAGTTTAAAGATATAAAACTAGACAGCAGAGGAGATGCAGCTTTAGAAGAGTTTATATATCAAAATAAAAATGCTCAGCTTATGCTCAGTGTAAATGATCAAGTTAAAGAGCCTTTGCATATTCGAGCTTTATTAAATAGCGAAAGTAATTTTTTGTGTGAGAATATTGTCGTAGATGTAGAGCAAGGTGTTGATGCAAGTATTTTTCATGTAGTATCTTCAGAGAATAACACAAATGGTTATTATGCAGGTCTTATTAAACTTAGAGCAAAAAAAGATGCAACGGTTCACCTTACCATTGCTCAGCTTTTAGATAATTCAACTCAAGATTGGTCTCAGCTTGTTATTGAAGCAGAAGAAGGTGCGCATGTAGAGGTTGTTCGAGTTCTACTAGGAGCAAAGAAAACACTAAGCGCTGTACATGCAAACTTAATTGGTGATAATTCGATTTTTTCACTGAATACTTATTATCATGTTAAGGGTGAACATACCATTGATATAAATGATGTTGCTGCTCATATAGGAAAAAATACTGATAGTAATATGTACATTGGTGGAATTCTCGATGATAATGCTACAAAAATTTATCGAGGCACAATTGATTTTAAAAAAGGCGCTGTTAAGGCAACAGGAAAAGAAATTGATGATGTTCTTTTAATGAGCCCTAATGTGCATAATAGAACATGCCCATTAATTCTTTGTGGTGAAGAAAGTGTAGCAGGCGAACATGCAGCTACAATTGGGCGCTTTAATGATGAGCAGTTGTTTTATCTTTGTTCACGTGGTCTATCAGTAGAGCAAGCAAAACAGCTTTTGGTAGATGCAAAACTTCATAATGTGGCAAGTAAAATTAAAGATGAAACCTTACAAGAAAAAGTAGTGCAGTTTGCAAAACAAGGGATAAATATACATGAATAATTTGGTAAAAGACTTTCCAACGCTACAGGAAACGGAAAATGGAAAGAGACTTGTGTATCTCGATAATGGAGCAACGACACATAAGCCTCTTTCAGTTATTGAAGCTGTAAAACGCTACTATGAAACATCAAATGCAAATCCTCATAGGGGTGTGTATGAACTTTCTGCACGCGCAACAACTATACATGAAAACGCACGAAAAAAACTGCAAGCTTTTATTAATGCACCAAAAGAAAAAGAAATAATTTTTACAAAGGGTGCAACTGAAGCTTTAAACCTTATTGCATATAGTTATGGAATGGCTTTCTTAAAATCAGGTGATGAAGTTATTGTATATGCTGCAGAGCATCATGCAAATTTTGTTACATGGCAACGAGTTGCTCAAGTTACAGGGTGTACTATAAAATATGTTCATCCAGACGTAAACGGGCACTTTGACATGACAGAATATGAGCAAAAACTTTCTTCAAAAACCAAAGTTGTTGCTGTTGCAGAGGTTTCTAATGTATTGGGCGTTCGTACACCCGTTGAAAAAATTACTGAAATGGCACATAATGTAGGTGCTGTTGTGGTACTCGACTGTGCACAAAGCATACCTCATAAAAAAATTGACGTACAAGCAATGAATGTTGATTTTATTGCTTTTTCAGCACATAAAATGTATGGCCCAATGGGAATAGGTGCTTTGTATGGAAAAGAAGAGTTGCTTGAAAAAATGCCTCCTTTTTTATATGGTGGGGACATGATTGCAGGTGTGCATGAGTCTGGAAGTGAATATGCAGGCTTGCCTGAAAAATTTGAAGGCGGAACACAAAATATTGCAGGAGAAGCAGGTCTAATAGCTGCAATGGATTATATTGAAAATATCGGCTGGGAAAAAATAGTCGAACACGAAAATATATTAATGACACGTCTTTTAAACGGCATGAAAAATTATGACTTTATTGATATCTATGGCGACACTCGCCCTGAATATAAAACAGGTGTTGTTGCATTTAATGTAAAAGATGTTCATCCGCATGACACTTCAAGCATTTTAGATATGGATGGAATCGCCGTTAGAGCTGGGCATCACTGTGCCCAACCTCTCATGGATCATCTGCAAATTGGATCATGTTGTCGAGCAAGTCTTGGAATATATAATGTGGAAGCCGATGTAGACCAATTTTTAGAAAGCCTTCCTAAAATAAGAGGAGTTATGGGATTATGAATCTCGACACAATATACACACAACTAATAACAGAAAATAGTCGCTCTCAAAGGCATAGAAGGCCTATAAATCCAGTTACATTTTGTAAACGCGGAAACAATCCTTCTTGTGGTGATGACATAACTTTAAGTGTTCATATCCAAGATGGACTACTTAATGATATAGGATTTGAAGGTATTGGATGTGCAATTTCGCAAGCTTCAGTTACGATGATGATAGATCTTGTAAAAGGTAAAACGATTTCAGAGGCAAAAGAAATAGTTGAAATATTTTTGCATATGATAACCGGAAAAGATCTAACAGAAGAGGAACTTGATAGACTAGAAGATGTTCAAGCTTTAGCTGGAATTGCAAAAATGCCTGCCCGTGTAAAATGTGCAGTACTTGCATGGCGAACACTTCAAGATGAACTTGAAAAATTAGAGGACTAAATGACAATACTAGAAGCTGTAATTTTGGGTGTGATACAAGGTTTAACAGAGTTCTTGCCTGTATCTAGCTCTGGGCATTTGGTTGTAACTCAAAGACTTTTTGGTTTGCAAGAAGTGCCGTTGTTATTTAATGTGTTTTTACATCTTGCAACACTTTTTGCTGTTGTTATCTTTTTTAGAAATCAAATAATCGATTTGGTAATGGTGTTGTATCGATGGGTGTTTAATAAACCCTTGCAAAGTGAGGGAGAAAAAAAAGGGTTGTTTTCTCAAGCAAACTCGCTCTTAGAAGAAAAGGCAAAGCGCCAAACAATTATTGCACTTGTTCTGGCAACAATTGTAACAGGAGTTATGGGCTTAGGTATTAGCCAAATACTTCCAGACTTGCCGATTGTATTTGTATACATTGGATTTTTAGTAACTGCAAGCATTTTGATGTTATCTAGCCGGCTTGCCCCAAAGGTTAATAAAGACGAAAAACAACTCACCTATGTAACGCCAAAACAAGGCTTAGTAATTGGCTTTGTACAAGGCATTGGCGTGTTTCCCGGTATTTCTCGCTCAGGTATTACTATTTCGGGTGGAATTATTGCAGGCCTTAACCGAAACGTTGCAGGCGAGTTTTCATTTTTGCTTTCAATTCCCGCAATTCTTGGAGCCTTTTTACTTGAAATACGTGATTTAGACGGGGTAGCATCAAGCATTGGAGCCGTACCTGTTCTTTTAGGATGCCTTGCCGCCTTTGTATCAGGCTTTTTTGCCCTATCATTTTTAATGAAGCTCATCAAAAAAGGAAAGCTCGAATACTTTGCCTATTATCTAATACCACTTGCAATTGTAGGCTTGGTGTTTTTTAGATAATACACGCCACTTAGCTGGTCAGTAAGAAACCACAGATTACACAGATTTTTATTATAACAATTTCAACGATGTGTGGTTAAAGACAGGA
>CAYJHL010000003.1:0-6708 GCA_964369585.1 uncultured Treponemataceae bacterium
CACTTATTCTCAGTATAATATAATCGAGGTTATTAATGGCTGATGATATGATTGAAGAAATGGAAGACTATGAAGAATACGAAGAAGAAATCGTTGAAGAACCTACGCAAGAGGAAACTCCTAGTAGCCAGTCTTCTGAAAGCCAAAAAAGTGGCTTCGTACATCTTCATGTCCACTCAGATTATTCTCTTTTAGACTCATCTTCTCGCCTTGATGACTTAATTGGCCGAGCCAAAGAACTCGGTTTTCAAGCCCTTGCCCTCACCGACCACGGTAATATGTTTGGCTCGCTTCGCTTTGAGCAAAAATGTCATGCAGCAGGAATAAAGCCATTAGTTGGATGCGAGTTTTATGTTGCAGGTGGCTCAAGAACAGAAAGAACAGGAACAGAACAAGGTAACAAATACTATCACTTAATACTCATTGCAAAAAATATAGAAGGCTATCAAAATCTTTGTAAACTCACCTCTCGCTCATATACCGAAGGCTTTTACTACAAGCCAAGAATTGATGCGGAGCTTTTACGACAATACTCAGGTGGCCTAGTTTGTACCACTGCCTGTGTTGCAGGGCAGCTTCCACAACTTTTATTAAATGGACAACACGAGCAAGCAGAAACCTTTATAAAAGAATATCAAGAAATATTTGGAAAAGACAACTTTTTTATCGAACTTCAAGATCACGGATTAGACATTCAAAAACGTGTAGAACAACCACTAATCGACATTGCACAAAAAATGAATGTTCCCATGATTGTTACAAACGATTCTCACTATGTTAGAAGAGAAGATTGGGAAGCACACGACGTACTCCTTTGCGTTGGAACAAAAAAACTTAGAAGTGATGCTGATAGAATGCGATACGATGGGCAAGAGTTTTACTTAAAATCAGAAGAAGAAATGCGAAAGCTCTTTCCCAATCATCCAGAAATGATTACAAATACCATGCGCATTGCAGACATGTGTGATTTGCATATTCCACAGTATAAAACAGAAGAATTAAAAGACTGCCTTCCCGTATACCAAGTGCCTGAAGGCTTTTCAAGTCAAGATGATTATGTACGCCACCTTGTATATGAAGGACTAAAAAAACGCTACGGCGAAATAACCGATGAAGCAAAAGAGCGAGCCGACTACGAGCTTGGTATTATTTTTCACATGGGCTTTTCAGGCTACTTTTTAATTGTTTGGGATTTTATTAATTGGGCAAAAACACACGATGTGCCGGTAGGCCCTGGGCGTGGTTCAGGGGCTGGATCCCTTGTTGCCTATGCAATGGAAATTACCGACATTGACCCTTTCCGCTTTAAGCTCATTTTTGAAAGATTTTTAAATCCAGAACGGGTAAGTATGCCCGACTTTGATATTGACCTCTGTTATGAAGGCCGTCAAAGTGTTATCGAATATACACGTGAAAAATATGGCGACCCTCAAGTTGGCCACATTGTAACATTTGGAACCCTTAAAGCAAAAGCGGTAATAAAAGACGTTGGGCGTGTATTGAACATTCCGCTTAACGAAGTGAACATGATAACAAAGCTCATCCCGGAAGGGCCAAAGGTAAAGCTTAAAAATGCCTTTGACCCACCAGATGCAGACCACCCAGACTTTGGACAGCTTATAGAGTATCGCAATAACCCCGCGTATAAAGAACTTTTTGACTTTGCTTTAAAACTTGAAAATGTAAACAGAAACACTAGCTTACATGCATCCGGCATTGTTATCGGAAGAAGCGAACTACCGGACTGGGGACCACTTTACAAAGACGGTAAAACAGGAAAAGTGGCAGTTCAATACACCATGGATATTATTGAGCCTTGCGGCTTAGTAAAAATGGACTATTTGGGATTAAAAACACTTACACTAATAAAGCACGCTGAATATATTATTAGAAAGCGACCAGGGTTTGAAAATTTTTCAACAAAAGAACAAAGTGAAGAAGACGAAAAAACGTACGACCTTTTCTGCGCGGGTAAATCTTCTGCTGTATTCCAGTTTGAAAGTGCTGGTATGCAAAAAGTTCTAAAGCAGGCACAACCAAGAAAACTCGATGACCTCATCGCCTTAAATGCATTGTATAGACCCGGTCCTATGGCTTACATTGACCAATTTGTTGAAGGAAAGTTTAAGCCTGAGACAATTAAGTATCCTGATCCTTGTCTCAAAGATATTCTCGAAGAAACATATGGCGTAATGGTGTACCAAGAACAGGTTATGCAAGTAGCACAACGCATTGCAGGTTATTCACTCGGTGGAGCGGATGAACTTAGGCGTGCCATGGGTAAAAAGAAAGTTGAGGTAATGGAAAAGCAAAAGGAAAAATTCCGTGCTGGAGCCATAGAAAACGGCTTTACAAAAGAAAGAGCAGATGAAATTTTTGAAATTATGATTCCATTCGCAGGCTATGGATTTAATAAAAGCCACGCTGCAGCATATTCAGTTCTAGCTTACCAAACGGCCTTTTTAAAAGCAAATTTTCCAGCAGAATTTATTGCAGCCAACTTAACAAATGAAATTTCTAGTACAGATAAATTACCTGTATACATTGAAGAAGGCCATTCGATGGGGCTTTCAATTGACCCACCCGACGTTAACCGTTCTTCTAAAGTTTTTGACGTAGTAGATGGAATAATTGTATATGGACTCACTGGTATTAAAGGCTTAGGGGAAGCTGCAGCAGAGGAAATAATTTTACAGCGTGAAAAAGATGGACCATATAAAAGTTTTATGGAGTTCCTTGAAAGAGTTGATTTACATACCGTAAACAAACGAGCAATAGATGTTCTTATAAGAACAGGTGCATACGATAAGCTTGGTCAAAACCGTCCGACACTCCTTTCAAATTTAGAGCGAGCAGTGGAATATGTCCAAAATATTAAAAATGATAAAGCTAATGGTCAAGTGAGCCTATTTGGTGATGTCGATGAAGTGGAATACACGCCCTTCATTTTTGAGCAAATAGAAGACTGGCCACATCTTGAAAAGCTACGAATTGAAAAAGAACTCATTGGTTTTTATATTTCAGGACACCCTTTAGATGAATACAAAAATATTATTGAGCGTTCTGTAACACTAACCTCAAAAAAAGCAGAGCTTGCAACACCTGATAAAAATTATACTGTTTTAGGAACAATAAAGGGCCTTCGACCAATTATGACAAAAAAAGGTAAACCAATGGCTTTTGCAAAACTTGAAGATACTGATGGTAGCTTTGATATAACCTTTTTCCCAAAACTTTGGGAACTAATACGCAGTAGAGTTGCGGATGATGCAGTGCTCGCTTTTTCAGGAAAAGTAGATTTAACTCGGGGCGAACCATCTTTCTTAGTGGATGAATTACTTGATATTTCTGGATTAAAAACAAAATCTTTTAAGGAAGTACACATACTCTTTTCACTAAATTCCCAGCAAGAAAGCGGAAAAGAAAGCTTAACAGAACTTCAAGAATATTTAGAAGGTGTTGAAGGTAGCTGTTCGTTAGTTATGCATGTAAACGATTTAGGTCGAAAATATACAATAAAACCAAAACGAATGGGAGCAGTCCCCTCATCAGAGGATTTTTTAGAAAGACTATTAGAAAATCCGATTGTAGAAAACGCTTGGCTGGAGTAATACGTAAAAATCAGCGTCCATGCTGATTTTTACTATCGAGTTTCAGCAAAGCTGAAACATCGTATATTAATCGGTTAAGTGCCATAGCTCGCTATGCTCCCTGCTCTATGAAGTAAAACAAGTGGGTTTTACGAGTCCTTGGCACATTCTTTTTTCCCATAAGTACAGTTCCCAACAATTCCATGCTGATTTTTACTAACAAGTTTTGCGGTATCGAAGTTAAGTGATTAGCTCAAAGCTCGTTCATTTTTTAGTTTTGTAACATATATACTTTCAAAATTATATCTAATGAATGCTGATTAACACTTGCCATTAGATATTTTTTTTAGTATATTTTATATATGGATATTATTTTTTTAGCATTTTCAACACTTAGTTCTCTTATTTCAGTTTATATGCTCGTATGTTTAGTGCGTGTATTTATTACATGGGTACCTTCTTTAGCATATTCTACATTTGGACGATTACTCTCTCAAATAGCAGATCCTTGGTTAAACATTTTTAGAAAGTTTAACCCACTTCGTCGCTTTAATGTTGATATTTCTCCAATTTTTGCTTTTGCTGTTTTAATGCTTGTATCAAATATATTAAATCAAATTGCAGTTTCACGGCATTTTTCAATTGGAATTATATTTGCAATTACAATAAGTATGGCGTGGTCAGTTGTATCTTCATTATTTACATTTTTTAATATAATTGTTCTAATTCGGTTGGTAGCATGCCTGTTTAATAAAAATGAAGGGCAAATTTGGCAAAGCATAGATCACCTATTACATCCAGTTATCCAAAAAGTCATACCACTGTTTACAAAAAACAGATTTTTACAAATGAAGTATTCACTTTTGATTTTATTAGCCATTGGATTCCTCCTTCAGTATGGCATTGGATTTGCAGTATCTATGCTTTCTTCATTTTTGTAATAGAATAGTATATGAAATTACGCGAGATAGAAATTCCTATAACTAATATCGCAGGAGTGGGAGAATCGCTCGCTAAACACTTTTCAAAACAAAATGTATTTACAATAGCAGATTTATTTTCATACTACCCTAGAGACTGGGAAGACAGAACGGAAATCATACCTTTAGCGAGTTTTTCTAAACAGTCAAAGATTCATACCCTTGCTGAGGTAGTAGCACATGAATGGTTTGGTTTTGGTAGAATGAAAACGCTTAAAATACAAATACGTGATAGGAGTGCTACTGCATCACTTATTTGTTTTAATAGGCCTTTTTTTGAAAAAACGTTACCCATTGGAGCTATAATCAGTGTTACTGGATCTTTTAGTTTAAGAAGAGGCGAATTGCAGTGTTCGAGTTTTGATGCAGTAACTATTTCAAAAGCAGGAAAACTTGAAGACTACCAGGATGCAAGACTTCCCGACAGTGCTGTTTTACCTGTTTACCCTCTGACACAGGGTTTAAGTCAACGGCAGGTGCGAAAATCAATAATACAAGCATTAAAAGAATACTCATTAGGAATTGAAGATGAGCTTCCAGAATACCTACTAGATAAATATAAACTTTTACATAAAGCTCATGCAATAAATGCTATTCACAATCCTAAAAACATACAAGAAGCTTTGCAGGCAAAAAACACCCTGATATTTGAAGAATTATATTACTTTCAAAAAAACATCGTTGAACGAATAGCAGAAAGAAAAAAAACAATGGTTCAAATCCCTTTTTCAAAAGAACTACGATTAGAACATGAAGCCGATAATGAATATCTGATTCGGACACTTTCGCCAAGGCAAAAACAATTATTTGACCGCTTGCCATTTCAATTAACAAAGGACCAGATAGCAGTTATTATCCAAATAAACATTGAAATTGATGCAGGCTTTATTAATCCAACAGAAGAAAATAAGCTACCATTTCAAATGGCGCGTCTATTGCAAGGAGATGTTGGGTCAGGAAAAACACTTGTAGCATTTTTTGCATGCCTTAGAACTGTTGACTGGGGAGCTCAATGTGCAATACTTGCCCCAACAGAAATTTTGGCTAAGCAACACGCAGAGAATGCAGCAAAACTTTTAGAGCCATTAATTGGGGAAGATTCAAAAGGCGTGAGTGTAGCATTTCTTACTGGTAACATACAAACAAAAGGTCGAACAACACTTTTAAAAGCGCTAAAAAACAATGATATTGATATAATCATCGGAACACATGCTTTATTTTCAAAATCTGTTCAATATAATAATTTGCGCTTAGTAATTGTTGATGAACAACACAGGTTTGGGGTAATTCAGCGAAATGCAATCATAGACAAGGGGCGTACTTCAATTGTGTCAGCTCAAAAGTCTTTCCCTACGACACCTGCCGTACTAATGATGAGCGCAACTCCAATCCCACAAACACTTGCACTTACCGTATATGGAGA
Source organism: uncultured Treponemataceae bacterium (assembly GCA_964369585.1). GTDB lineage: Bacteria > Spirochaetota > Spirochaetia > Treponematales > Treponemataceae > CAYJFX01. The sequence goes on from CAYJHL010000003.1 coordinate 5,994, forward strand.
TCTCGATGTTTCTACAATATCATCAATGCCTAATGGAAGAAAACCTATTATTACACATCTAACACGACAAGGAAATGAAGCAAGGGCATATGAAGCTGTTCGCTTAGAACTTCAAAAGGGCCGCCAAGCATACTTTGTGTATCCAAGGATTGAGGATGCAGAAATTTCCAATGATGAAGATTCTTTAGAAGACCTACCATTTGAAGCTGATAAAACCTCCCTAAAATCTGCAGAACAAACATATGAGTTTTTATCAAAACAGGTGTATCCCGAGTTTAAATGTGCAGTAATACATTCTAAAGTAGATGAACAGGAACAAAGTCGCATCTTAAATGATTTTAGAAACAATATCATTCAGGTTCTTGTCGCAACAAGTGTAGTAGAGGTAGGCGTAGATGTTCCCAATGCAACATGTATGGTTATAGAACATGCAGAAAGATTTGGTCTAGCAGCCCTTCATCAGCTTAGAGGCCGTGTAGGACGTGGAAGCGAACAATCAAGCTGTTTTTTAATTTACTCACATAAACTAACAGAGCTTGGCAAAGCTCGCCTTAAGGTAATGCATGAAAGCATTGACGGATTTTATATAGCAGAAGAAGACCTAAAACTTCGTGGACCAGGAGAAGTAACGGGAATACAACAATCAGGATACCTCACTTTAGGGCTCGCAGACCCTGCGCGTGATATTGAAATGTTGCAAGTGGTCCGAAAAGAA
>CAYJHL010000003.1:6808-33352 GCA_964369585.1 uncultured Treponemataceae bacterium
CTATTTTGACTCGCATAGTAATCTAAGATTAGCTCAACAACACCTCGCGGTAAGTTTAAACTTTGTGCAATTTGGTCATGTTTCCATCCTTGATGCGCAAGCTTTATAACATTTTCACGAACTGCAATTGGTGGAGCACCAGGATCAGATTTACCTCCGCCTTCTTTAACTGCTTTATATAAATTTATTTGGTCTTTAGCATCTTTAATCATATCAGCCAATCGACTCTCAACTTTAACTATACCGTCTCGAGCTCGTTCAACATCTTCTACTTGCTTAGATGTTACTCCTAAGACAGATTCTAAATCATGAATCTTATCCATAACATCATTAATAGATTGAGAATTATCTAAAAGAGTTGAAATATCATTTTTTAGACCTGAAACTGTTTCAGGTATTTCCATGGTCTCTTGAGCACATGCTGCAAGTCTGTCTTCAAGCTCACGTAAATTTTCAAAAGCCTTATCAATTTCACCCATTGTTTGATCAAGCACAGGATTTTTCTTTTCTAAGCGGTCATATCGAGAAGAAATATCGCCCAAGGTTTCTTGGAACCTACGTACTTCAACCTGTAGAATTTGCAAATCATCACTTGTGCTTTGAAGCTCGCTAATTTTTTGATCCATTGAACCAGACAAAGCAATTAATTTTGAAAAATCTGTTTCAAGTGCATCAATACGGTTTTTTTCTGCAGAAAGCCTCTGCATTCTTGTGATTGTTTCATCATCAAGCTTTCGAATTTTAGAAAACTGATTTTCAATACTATCAGTAACTTGTTTAAAGTTTTCGAAACGAGTCAATTGAGTGCGCAAGTCTTGCATTTGGTTTTCGAGCTCATTTTTCATCTCTTCTGTTTTTTCGAAAAGTTGTGTTTGAGCAACAAATTGTTTGAGTCGTTTATCAATGTCATCCATACTCATTTTTAGAAGATTTGCTTCAGTTTGTATTTTTAATACCATCTTCTCTTGCATTTCTTCACTTTCTTGTCGAACTTCTTGCACCATAGATTTTAAGACACGAATCTTTTGCTCAGCCTCTGAGTTTTCGCCTCGAATTCTTCGCTGCGTATCTTCAAGCATCATTTCATATGACTTTCTAAATTCTTCAAGCATTTCTTCACTTCGAGATTCATACATTTCAAGTGAACTTTGTGTTTGTACCTTTAATTCATCAATTTCGCTACCAATAGCCTCACGCTCTTCTTTCACCAAGTGTACGTAGTTAGAAACATCAGTTGTAAATGTTTGTTCAACTTGAGCCATTTGATCGGCTGCACTTTGCTGCAATGAATCAAATTTCTCTGTATATAAATCTCTGCTTTCTTGGAATTGAGTATTTAAGCGCTCTCTCCAAGAAGTAAGGTCTCCTAGCAAACTTTCAAGCGAACTACTTGTTTCATCTTGTGTCGATGTAACGGACTGTTCGAGCTGCCCGAGTTGGCTAGATATATCTCGCTCAAATCGTTTTAACTTTTCAACAGTAAGTTGACCATGATTTTCAAGTTCTGACTTAAAGTTAACTTCTGCATCTTTCTTTGCATTATTAATCTCATGTCTTTGTTCATCAATAAAGTTGCGTAAGTTATTTTCAATTTCTTGCATTCTCTCAACATACTGTACTTCTGTTGATTTCATATTATCTTCAAGCCGAGATAGTTGGTCTCGGTATCGTTCTTGCGATAATAGCAAGTGCTCTTTCATATCTTCTGCAAATTTTGATTCGGTTGAAAGTCTATTATTTTCAAGATTTACACTTAACTCTGTAAGCTTGCCTTCAAAGGCTTGTTTCCATTCATCCAATGAATCTGCCATTGCATCGCTTCGTTTCGCAAGGTTAGTAAAGAAATCATCTTCAAAAAGTTGTAGTTTTTCAGATACGTTTTCATACGCACTTGTTTTTAAGTTATTTAATTCTTCATCAATTGTTTCTAAACCTTCTCGCACAGTGCTAAATGATTCTTCAGCTTTTTCTTCAAAATCTTTTTGTGCTGCGTTAGAAGTTTCCTTAAATTTATCGAAATCAGCATTTACTCGTTCTTCAGCAATTTCCATTAATCTTCTGAAATTGTTTTCAAGATTATCAATATCCTGTCCAACAATATTAAGTCTTTCCATTCGATATTCTGCATCTTTTCGTGCTTCTTTAATATGATTATCTAAATCGGTAAAGAACTCAGTAGTTTTTTCATTATTCTCTTTTAATACTTCTTCATGCAAATTGTTCATTACAGCATCAAGCTCATCTATTCGAGTGTCAAAACCTTCTTGTATTGCATCACAACGTGAACTAATTTCTTCTGTAATTCCCTTTGTTTGAGTTGTTATTTTATTTTGTAGTGAAGTAATAATTCTTTCAAATTCGGTTTCAAAACTTTGAATTTTATCATCTAAAACGTTTGCAAGCTCACCTGCATTTGATTCTATATGGTGTTGTAAGCGATCTACAACATCCTGAGTTTCTTTTTGTTTCGAAATAACTGACTCATCCATCTGCTTCACAAGTTCTTGAGCACGAGCAAAGTTTTCTTCAAATTTTGCTATTTCAACAGATTGGTGCGCAACAGCATCGTTTGTTTCTTGTGCCATTTGTTCTAACTTAGAGGTAATGCTATCTTCAATGGAAGATATATCATCTTCAAGCTTAATTGTTTTTTCATTAAGCATCTCTTGTAATCTATTTTCTTGACCCAGAATTGCATTTTTATATTCATTAATGCCTTCTGAAGCTTTTTCTGAAGCACTTTGTAATTCGTTTTCAAGGGCATTACGCAACTGAACAATTTCATTTCGCACTTTTTCATCATATTCTTCAAGCGATGACTGAATTTTTGATTCTTGCAAATTAACAACTTCTGCAAATTTTTGCATAATTATTGCATCAACAGAATCTCTTTGTTCCATTACGGTTTTTGAAAGTAGATCTCTAACATCGTCAAGTGCTTCATGTGCTTCTGAATTAAACTGCTCTCTTAAAGCCTCAGTCTCAGCTTGAATAGTACTTTCAAGGTTTTCTATAAAAGATTGAACATTAGCTTCAAGCGTGTTAATATCGCTCATTGAAGTATTTAACCGTTCAATACGGTACTCCATATCGTTTCTCGTTTCTTCTGCCTTTTGCTCTACATCAGCAAAAAATGACATGAGTTTTTCATTGTTAGCGGCTAAAGCTTCGTCTCTATCTTTTGTTAATAAGTTTTCTATATGTTGTTCAAATTCTCTAAGAACATCTTCACTCTCTTGTTGTTTTGTTACAAGAGTCGAATCTATTCGTTCAATCATATCATTAAGCTGTGCAAATGCTGCATCAGCTTTTTGTTTGAATTGCTCATGGGATACATCTGCAACAGTTTGAGCATCTTGAATTTTTTCATTAAGTGCTTTCTCAAGAGTGTTTCGTTCTCGTTCAATGTAATCATTAAGGTCAGCAGTATTTCGTGTAAGTAGTTCTTCAAACTCTTCAGTACGTTGTATTGTCTGAGATCGAAGCTTTTCAAATATTTCGTTTTCAAGAGTATCTGCATTTTGACTTGCTTGCATAAAAGATTCATCATACACTTGTTTAATTTCATCAAGCAACATTTCATTTTTATCAACAGCGGCATTTGCCAATGCTTGAAGATCTGCAGTACGTTGTTCAACCCAAGCTGAAAAATCAGAACCTAATACGTTCATCTTTTCTTCATTGAGTTTTTCTAAGTTACCAATAATACTTGGAATATCTTTTTCTATTTTTCCTAGCTGTTTTTCATGGTTATCAAGTTGGTTGGAAACCTTATTTACAAGATTAGAATGCACTCGAATTTTTTCTAAATTCTCTTCAACATGGTCAGTCATTTCAAATAAGTCATTAAGAGACTTATCATACACTTCTAGTCGTTTTTCTATATCTGAGACGATTGAAATTTTATTTGAAAGTTCTGCACTACGCTTTTCAAACTCTGTAATCGTTTCTTCGAAACGTTTTACCGCAGCAACGGCTTGAGTTTGCTTTACATCAAGATCAAGCCCAGCATTTTTTACAAGCGTACTTTGAGTCTTAAAATATTCCGCGAAATCTGCAAGAATTTTATCTGAAAACTTTTTTATCTTTTCAAATGAACGATTCTGTTTATCAATTTCCCTAAAAACAAGAATCAGTCCAAAACACACAACAATAACAATTATGTCACCAATCATCGTATCCCACCCAATGAAAATAGTAATTACTGTAAAATAGATATTTTGTAATGCATACAAATAGTCTATTTTACAGTTCTATTGTAACACAATTTTACATAATTGGCGATAGGTTTTAAAGGAAATATCCGCTTTTCTGAGCTTTTTATTGAATATTTTGCGCCAAAAAGACATAATATACGCAGTTTTCATACCAGCATTATTACCGCCTTCTATATCGCTTCTAATACTGTTTCCAACATATAGTACTTCATGTGGTTGAACGTCAAGCTTACTTGCTAATACACCAAATGGGTATGGAGAAGGTTTTAAAGCACCACATTCTTCACTACCAAGTATAACATCAAAGTATTTACTAAAACCCCATATATCTCCCTTCTGTTCTGGAGGAAAATCGGACATAACAGCAAGTTTTAGCCCTGCTTCTTTACAAGCGATGAGCATTTCTTCAATGCCACTATATGGTTTTACTTTAAGAAAAAATGGTTTTAAACCTTCATAAACTACAGCGTCAATCTTTTCGCGGGCATCCTTAACAGAAATGCCCATCATTTCTGCTAATAGACGAGCTTGATATTCAAAAAAATCAGGCAATACCGCTGTTCTATGTAATACATGGCGAACTTTATTGTAATAGTAAAAAAAAGAAAAGTTCTTAAAAAAGTATGCGCCAAGATGAATATGAAGCCGCCTATCTGGGTAAAGAGTTCCGTCAATGTCAAATGCAATTGCTTTTATGCCTTCTATCATTATCCCTCACAAATTTGTAGTTACTTAACTATAATACTATAAAAGAAGCTAGCTTGTCCACTACTAGAGCCTTCTTCAAAGCGCCAATTAGCAATTTGCTGGCGCAATTCCAACTGTATTTCGGCTGGAACAAGCGCAGAAGGTGTAAACGCTATCGAAGAAAGAGGAACGGTTCCACTTGCAGAAACAGTAAATGAAACAGTTACATTTCTATCTGCTTGAATGAGCCTTTGATTTTCTGGTGAAATAACTAATGCAGGCTTTTCTGGAAAGATAAGCCTCCTAGGTTCACCTTCAAAAGAAATATTATATCCTGAAGCTGCAGCTTGAGCCGTCGATGAGGTTGCATTACTATTTGTATTTGTTGAAGATGCTTGAGTGTTTTCTGTTCCGACTTGTGCATTTGCAATACCAGAGAGTAAATTTGAAGTTTCACTCGATACTTGATTATTGTTACTATCGCTTCTTTGCTGCGAACTCTGAGTTACTACACCTGAGGCTGAGTCATTCAATGCTGATTGTGCAGATGAGCCTGATAAACTTGAAGAAGTTTGACGAGGAGTAGATTGCGTAGCAGTTTGTGTATTTGAAGAAACAGTACTATTGCTTGAAAAAAGGTCATCTGACCACTGAGCCTGAGAATTATTACTCGAACGATTGTTTTGCTCAGCGATAAGCTCTTCAATACTTTTTGCCAAAACTTGTTCACGCCTTGGTTGTGGTGTTTCGACCGGCTGTGTTTGATCAACTCGTGAGGTTTGTTGCACGGGACGTTCTTGCACAGGTAATACTTCTGCAGCAGGTGTTTGAGTTTCAGTAACCGCCGCAATAGAGGTACTTGTTTCTTGCTGTGTCGATTCTGCTACTTCTTGTTGCTCTGCTTCACTTTGTACTAAAGGCTCTAATCGTATAGACATCTCTCCAAAAATTTTTTCTTCTTTTGGAACAGATACAGGGAGAGAAAAAGCAATTATAAAAAATAGCGCCCAAATACAAAATGTAGTACTAAGAGCGATTCTCTCTTGTGTCATTCTTTTGTCCGTAAGTGTATTGATAAAAATCCATTTTTTCTAAAAATATCAAAAAGTTCTACTATTGTTCCATTTGTAACAAGTTCATCTGCTTCTAATCGAACAGAATATGAATCGACGTCTCTGCCTTGTGCTTGCTCTGCTTCATTTATTATAGAAAGTCTTGTGTTAAGCTCTTCTTTTGTAACACTATCATCATCCAACCACATTTGCCCATTATTTAAAACAGTGAGCGTAATACCTTTTGTTTCTACTGCATCAGCAGTAGAAGAAGATGGAAGCGTAAGACTTATACCTGGTAGCTGGATAAAGGTTGTAGAAACCAAAAAAAATAAAATAAGTTGGAAAACTACGTCAATCATCGGAATAAGATCAACCTGTGTTCCTACTCGTTTGTTACGCCGTAGTATCATTTCATCCTACCTTGTATTCTCATTGCAAAATCAGAAACTTCAGCTTCCATTGCCATAATAATTCTGTTAGCCCGGCTTGCTAAATAGTTATGAAAAATAATAGCAGGAATAGAAACTGCAAGCCCCGATGCTGTTGTTACCAAGGCCTCAGAGATAGCGCCTGCTAAAACAGCTGGATTTCCCATAGTACCTGCATCACCCAATACGCCAAAAGCGCCAATGTTACCAGTAACCGTACCTAATAATCCTAAAAGCGTTGAAATATTTGCAATAGTTCCGAGTGATGTTAAGAATCTCTCCATTTGAGGAATTTGACGAGCCATTTCACTTGTTGCTACTTCTTTTATGTCTTCAGCTGAATAATCTCTACATTGAATTAATTTTTTTAATACATTAGCTGCGGGAGTAAGTGTACCTGAGCATACGTTTTCGGCTGCACTAAAATTCCCTTCTGCCAAAAAGGAATGTACATTTTTATACAAGGCCTCATCCATTTTTGAGAGCTTTACAAAATACATCATTCTTTCAATAATAATAAATGTTGCACCAAATGCACACAAGAAAATGGGAATCATTAACAATCCACCACTTTTTAATACTTCAAACATTTTTTCTCCTAGTGTTAAGTCTTTTTTACAACTTTCGCTGAAAATGACAATACAATATTTAGTTTGCTACGCAAACTTTAAAAATGAAATGTAAAAATACCCCACTTCATTATTTCTTCTATAAATATAATCTAGCAAATAAACCAACAAAACTGCTATTAGTTACATATTTACCAGCAAAGGTTCTATCTGCACCTGTAACTAATTTTACAAAATCTTCTAACTGTAATTCAAGTTGTAGAACTGGGGAAACATTAAAAAAAGCTGTTAAGCCAAAATTTGGAACATAATCTCCAAAAAATGACTCTACGATTGTAAATTGTGCACCCCAATCATTTTTATCCGAAGTGGCCGATGCAGATACATATACTTCATGTGCATTTTCCTCAGGTAAAACATCAAGCCATGAAGCTCTCCATCCAGCCAAAAAGCCGAACACACCAATTGATGTTGTAGCGCTTATGTCAGTATCTAAAAGAATCATATCTTTTTCAATAAATTCGTATAACCCCGATGCACTATTTTCATTTTCATAATCAGGTAGAATATAACCATGACTAAATGCTGTTTTTTCAAAATTAGCCACAAGCGAAAATCCGGATGCATTCGTAAAAGGTACATTCATATCTATAGATGAATACCATTGAGCTCTTTCACTAATTCCTTTTGCAATGTGTGTAAAAGGATATTTTTTTTGTAAATCGGCATAATTAATTTGCTCACTGGTCATACCCCCAGAAATTGAAGCTTCAAAAGACGGTGCTATATAATTAAATGCAAGTGAAAAAGGAACAAGCACAGGAACATTCAAGCTTTCTTCATAGACTAAGCCAATAGAACTATCCAATTTTAAATATTCACCCATAGGAATAAGAAAACCTATATCCAAATCAATTCTATTTGCAAGACTTTCATCAAGTGAGAAAAAATTATACGCAAAAGAAGAAGCAAAACTAAGTGGTTCAAAAACTTTTCCAAACGATATACCTGCATCTAGACCAAATGCGTTACTGTTTGTTGTAATTGAAAGAGGTGTATCTGTTTTATGACCTAAAAATCGATTCATCAAATCTGCATCTGCAAACAACCCTATTTGCCAGTTTCCTTGCGTAACAATATCGAACTGTGCATTCGCGCGAACATCTTGATTTGAACTAAGATAAAACAGAGGGCTATTATTTTGAAAACCAGTAGACCCTGTTTCATACTGAGCACTTACTTGTAATGAATACTGTTCGTTAAAAATAAAGGTTGATTCACCAAAAAGAAACGTTTCACTTTTTGTATAACCGTCTGATGGCAAATGCCTACCTAATCCATTTTGTGTAACATGAGAAAATTGCACTTTAAATGGGTTTTCATCATTATATTGGGTTATATTAATATCCCCTAAAAAATAACCTGGATAACCACCACCTATCTTTCCTTCTAAGCTAAAGCGTGATTTTTCTTCAAGAGCAATTGCATCACTTCCTGCCTCGCCTAGTTCATTTTCATCAGGCAACTCTAAAGTTAGTAAAAAATCTGTTTCCGCTTCGGGAAGAATGAGTGTAAAGTCTGGAATAGCATTTTCATCTATAGACTGACTTTCTCCGCCAATTGCGGTGCTAACATCTGGCACATCAATAGTTTGTAAGTTTTCTTGTGCGGTTACCTGCATAAACAAGATACATGCAACAACCATATGCATTACTATGTTTTTATACGTTCTATATTTCATTTATGGTTTCTCCTTTGGCACTTTTCGTGTTAAGTATTCATATAAAATCTTTTAGTTTTCTTCCGGCAAAAGAGTTTTTGCTCGATCATACCAAATTGTTTCTTTGTAATTCTTTTCCATTTCTATAAAAACGGCTGTCGCATCTGCAATCATTCCAGCACATTCAAAAGCTTCTACCGCTCCATACAGTGCACGTGCCGACTGATTATCGACATTAGGTAGCGAAGCAAGAGCTTCTGCTTCCTGTAAATAATAGCGAGCCGAAGCAGTACAGTTTCCTTGTTCTCGCTCAATTTTTCCAAGAGAATTTAATACATTTGCTAAAACATCATATTCTCCATTTCTTAGTTTTAACTCTGCATGTAATTCCTGTAAAATTTCGACTGCAGTTGCTCGCTCATTACTATTTTGCATATATAATGCGGCTAGCTCATACGCAAGCGAGCGGCCCTCTTTTGTATCATTTTTGCCAGCTTTTTCCCATTCAAATTGCACTTTTGCAATAGAATCGTCAGTACCGCTCGATAAAACGGTCAATTCATATATCTGAGAGCCCAAAGTTGATGCAACAAAGTCTCGAGGATACTCTTCTTGTGCAAGTAAAGCAAACGATAGAGCAATTCCGTATTCTTCTAAGTTTCGGTGTAATAGAACAAGTTTACTAATAGACGTAAAGCGGTAGCTACTCTCTATATATCGATTCACGAGATCTGTAAACAATAAAATAGCTCCATTACTATCATTTTGCATCATACGACTTTCTGCTTCAAAGTATAAAGCAAAGTCTGTGTAAATGCCGTTCGTGTACGTAAAGCGAAAATCCTTAAACAGCTTCTCTGCCTCTGAATAATCACCAGCAGTAAAATAAAGCTCACCTCTCTTGTAGGCAGCCTCGCGTGCAAGGGATTCATTTGGAAACTGGGCAATAATTCTTTTAAGCTCATTGTCAGCTTTTTGAATATTTCCTGTGTTTGCATATGCATTCGATAACAACATTCTTGGTGCAATGCTAGTACTATCATTAGATTGAGAAAATACGCTTAATAGTGATATTGCATCTTCGTATTTTTTTTCTTCCATATATAATTCAGCAGAAAAAACTGATGCTATTTGACGCTGTTCATTAGACTTTGCACTGCGTACTGCAAGAAGGCTATAATCAATTGCACGTTTATTATTTCCAAGTTCCAATGCACAAATAGAGCCAACCAAATATGCATCCCATATTTTTGTATGATATGGATTATCCTCTAAGAATTGAGCTATAGCATTTAAAGATTCTTTATAGCTTCCACTGTAATAAAAGGAAAGGGCAGAATAATATTGTAGCCAGTCATTTTTCTGTATGTCAGTACTTTCAAAAGCTTTTAAAAAGGCATCATTTGCTAATTCCCAATCGCGAACAGAATAATAAGCTAAACCTTGAAGGTATATGTTTGAGTCGTCTTGTATCGACCGCACCCCAGCTTGCCATTGCCCAGACAAAAACAAGGCTTTGATTCGTTCATCTGATGTAGGAAAGTATTGTCCAAATAGACTAAGCGCTTTTTGTGTTTCCCCTGCTTTAAATAAGCTTTGAGCCTGTAATAGAACTGTTTCAGTTTGTAAACTTTGCTTTACAAAATACTCATTACTAAGTGAAACAAGTGTATCTAAAATCGATACAGATTCTTTGTATAATTTTTTTTCATACAAGCTATATGCATACCAATAGACAGATTTTTGTAATAGTTCAAAACTTTTATGCTCTGTTGGAGTTGCTTGAAAATATGCAAGTGCATCTTTAGCATACATTTCGCTTTCAGCTATATTTTCCTGCTCACCATTGATTATTGCCAATAAAGCTGAATACTCAAAAAGAGTTGCGCTATTATCTTCCAAACGAGTTTTTAAAATATCTATTGCTGCTAAAAAATCTTCTTGTATGTAATAAATTGCAGCTTGATATAAACCTGATTTTTCAAAGTGAATAGGACTTTTTTCTCCATCAACTTTCTGTAAATCAGCCCTTTTAAAATACTCCAATGCTTCAGAAAATCGGGAAGATTCAAATGCTTCAATACCCATACCAAGCCAAAGACCACCTAACAAACCTTCCACTTCTTTTGGAATAACATTGCTTCCATATTTTTTTATGTAGTATTCAATAACTATGGTTAATTCGTCATATCTTTGTAAAACAGAAAGTGACTGAGCGCTGTGCAAGAGCACTTCTTTATCTTTATCGTCGCCAAATGGTTCTCTAACCAAGTCATAAAGATATTTCAATGCTTCTTCATGATATCCTTGTTTTGAATATATAAGTCCTAGCCAATAGCGTGTATTTTTTTCAAATGGGAAGCCCATTGAACTTTCTTGAAGAACCTGTTCAAAAAGTAGTTTCGCTTGTTGCATGGCATCTAATTGGTAATAGCTTTCAGCTGTATAATAATTTACGTCTTCTTTAAACTGCGAAAAAGGATATGATATAAGAAAGTTATTGCTTTTTTCAATAACAAGAGACCATGCACTTGATGTATGATAGTTTTTTATTTGCGAAAATGAATATCTTTCTGTTTCGTACTGCTGTGCATGTAAACCAACACAAATTATCATTACAATTAATATGCTGTAGCGTTTTTTCACGTATCTAACCCTAAAATCCTTCTTTGACCGTTATTGAGATTCACTTTCTACGTTGTTTTCGTTTTCGACAACAGGCTCTTCTGGGAAGAAATTTGCTGAAGGCTTTACCCGCACAAGGTACACAAATGAATCTTCATATCGCTCGATAAATTGATTAAATGTGAACTCCGCCCCATTTTCAAAAACAGAAACATGAAATTTTCCGTTTGAATCAAACCAAGAGAAGAAAGCAGCTGCATTATCATAATAATATTGTTCTGCTTCTCGTCCTAAATCGCGCGAATCTTTTAGCTCTCTTATAGCGCCTAGGTAGAATAAGTCTTCTTCGGTTGCCGTTAACAAATAGAGAATAGGCTTTAATACTGATACATGATAGCCAGAATCAGTGACAAAATTAACTCTTTCTTCTACCCCATCAGCATTTGTCATAATCGAAAATGGCTCTATTGAAACATCGGCATTTGATGTATTATACGTATACGCTAAAGAAGTTCCTGCAGAAATTGCTGCTGCAGCTAGATTACGTACAAAATCATAACTTTTATATGTATTTTGTCGCTCTGGAATCATAAAATCTGTTGGGATAGTTGGAGCAAATAAGGGTTCTTCATATAATTCTCCCCCCACTAAGGGTTTAATTAGACCATTAACTATCCATCGTAAAAAGTCATACTCACTCGTATCAGACGTAAACATTCCAGATTTTTGCGCATCAGGTAAAAGTTTGCGTATCATTTGTACCATCTGTATTGAATCAGAATATACATTATTACTTACATCTACATATTTCCATGGAAAAATATTTCTTGTAAGCTTTTTAATATCTTGTAATGTGGCAGTATAAAAATACTCAAATGAAACAGGAACGGGAACATTGTGTGCTACATGAGCTCCAAAAATTGAAAAACTAGCGTAGGACTTATCCCTTCCTGGGAAAAAGTCAATAAACACATCTTTTTCGTTCATAAAATAAAAGCGAATACGAACACTTTTGCCCGATTGAATATCTCTGTATAAAACCCAACTTCCCAAACCATCTTTTGGCCACGTTTCTATGGTTAATACAGAAGCATCAAAAGGCATTTCTAAAGAAGTATTTTCAGTGCCACCAGAAAAATCTTTCACTTCAACTGTTTGTAACTCTAGTGGTGCTAAGATTATTTCCATTAACCCATCTTTTTCTTCTGCACGAACAAGAAAATATTCTCCCAGTTCATTTTGAAAAATTTCAGAACTTTGGCTGCGAAGAACAGATAAATCTTGAGTAAACCATGAGTCGATTAAATTTGAACGAACAACGGCTGACTCTGGATATTGAATAGCATTACTTTGCGCAAACACTAAAGCACAGCTACATAATAATGCTATTCCAACAATATACTTTTTCAATCTCGTTATGCTACACGTGTTTCTCATCAGGATGCCTTCCTACGGGTGCATTTGCTAACAACAATTTTAGTCGATTGAGTTGATTTACTTCACTTGAACCTGGATCATAGTCAATCGCTGCAATATTAGATTCAGGATATCGTTCACGCAATTCTTTTATCATACCTTTACCTGTAACGTGGTTAGGCAAACAGGCAAATGGTTGAACACAGGCAATACTTGGTACCCCTTCTTCAATGAGCTCAACCATTTCTGCAGTTAAGAACCAACCTTCACCAGTAATGTTTCCAAGCTGAACAATATCATTAACACCTTCCATTAAATCATATATAGATTTAGGTGGGTCAAATCGCTTACTTTTAGCTAACTGTCTTTTTATTGTCCGTCTAAATCGCTCTAATACCCATACAAACAACCGGGCATTACGTTCAGTTTTTTTAGGGAACGCAAGCTCTTTATGCCTAAAAATACCGGTCGCAAAAGTATAAAAGAAGAAGTCTGCTAAATCTGGAACTACGCACTCAGCGCCTTCTCTCTCAATAGTACTAAAAATATCATTATTTGCCGTTGGATGGAACTTAACAAGAATTTCTCCAACAACACCAACTCGAGGTTTCTTTACATCTAGTAGTGGAAGATTATCAAAATCTTTAACAATACCTCTAATGAGTCTATCATATTTTAATGGTGATAAAGATTTTAAAACCTTTTGAGACCTGCCGTTCCATTTTTCATACATAGCATTAGCAATTCCCGGGTGAGCTTCATATGGTCGTGTCCTGTATAAAACACGCATCAATAAGTCGCCAAGCATAACAGAACGCATTGCACGTACCAATAGCGGCGGAGTAATTTTAAATCCAGGATTTGTTTCTAAGGCAGATGCGCTCAAAGAAATAACAGGAATATGATGCCATCCAGCGTCAGCCAAGGCTCGCCTAATAAAGGCAATATAGTTTGTAGCTCTACAACCACCACCAGTTTGTGTAATAAGCAAACTTACATGATTTAAATCATATTCACCCGATTCAAGCGCCGCTATCATTTGGCCTGCAACAAGGATAGATGGATAACATGCATCATTATTTACATACTTTAATCCAGTTTCTACTGCAAGAGCATCAACATCAGGGAGAATAACAAAGTTAAACCCAGAATACTCAAACGCTTTTTGTACTAATCTAAAGTGGATTGGTGACATTTGAGGAGCAAGAATAGTATGTGTTTTTTTCATTTCCTTGGTAAATATTTGCCGTTTATGAGCTGCAGAGCGAACCTTAAACTTTCGTCCATGACGGTGTCGCTCTTTTACTGCAGCAATGAGGCTTCGTACACGAATACGAACTGCTCCAAGATTAGAACCCTCATCAATTTTTATTAGCGTGAACATTTTACCACGAGCTTTTAGTATTTCTTCTACTTGATCAGCAGTTACTGCATCAAGCCCACATCCAAAACTAGTAATTTGTACTAATTCAAGATTTGGCATTCCAGCAACAAACGTCGCTGCCCTATATAATCGGTTGTGGTATGTCCACTGATCCATTACACGCAATGGTAACTCTAAAGAACCAAGATGTGCAATACTGTCTTCAGTTAATACAGCTAAACCAAGGCCTACAATAAGTTCAGGCATACCATGATTAATTTCAGGGTCAATATGATATGGACGCCCAGCAAGTACAATACCAGTAGCACCTCGTCTAATAAGCACTTCAATTGCTTCTTCACCTTGCTGTTGTACTTCTTTTCTAAAGAGATCTTGTTCTTTCCAACCTGCAGACACTGCTTTTTTAACTTCAGAAAGTGTAATATCTGAAAATTCTTTTACAAGTTCTTCAAACAATCTCTCTGCAAGACGATTTTTGTCATAGATAGGTAAAAATGGATTTAAAAATGTTATAGAATCGTCTCTTCGAAGTTCATCCACATTATTCCTAAGCACTTCAGGATAACTTGTAACAATAGGACAGTTATAATGATTTCCGGCTGAAGTATCTTCTTTTTGCTCGTAAGGAGCACAAGGATAGAAAATAAACTTTACGCCTTGTTCAATAAGAGCGGTAACATGACCGTGTGCAATTTTTGCTGGATAACACACAGATTCAGAAGGTATTGTTTCGAGTCCTTTTTCATAAACATCTCGACTTGACCTCGGGGACAGACGAACTCTAAAGCCTAATTTAGAGAAAATAGTATGCCACAAAGGATAATTTTCATACATATTGAGCACACGCAAAAGACCAACGTCTCCTCGGAAAGCTTCATCTTGAGGTAAAGGTTTATACGACATGAGTCTCTTATACTTCCATGCATAAAGATTAGGAAGAGGCCCATCGTTTGCAACATCGCTTCCGACAGTATTTCGTGCATTTGAAGCATCAACAATTTCACCTATAGAATTTTTTCCTTCATTTGGTTCAAGTTCAGCCCCTCGTTCGCAACGGTTCCCAGTAATAAATGTTCGCACATGTTTACCCGTATTAAAGGTATTAATTGTCATAAGACAATTGTTAGAACATTTTTTACATCGTTGTAATGTTAAGTCAACATGAAATGCATCCAATTGCTCCAAGTCTGCTATACCTGAACAAAACTCACCTTCTGCAATTTTTCGTTCAATCTCTGCTTTTTCAGCGTCAGTTGCCCCAGGCGGAACTTCAGTTATATCTATCCATTGATCAAGTGCGATAAGAGCAGCACCAAAAGCGCCCATGAGACCTGCAACATCTGGTCTGAAAACATTAATACCTGCAATTTTTTCGAATGCACGTAATACTGCATCATTGTTAAATGTTCCACCTTGTACAACAACCTTAGTTCCAATATCACTTGTTTTTCTAAGCTTGATTACCTTAAAAAGGGCATTTTTAATTACAGAGTATGAAAGTCCTGCTGAAATATCCGCAACAGTTGCCCCTTCTTTTTGGGCTTGCTTTACACGGCTATTCATAAATACTGTACAACGGCTACCAAGATCAACAGGGTTTTTAGCCAACAAGGCTTTTTTACTAAACTCTCGAACATCCATTCCTAAAGAACGGGCAAAATTATCTAAGAAACTTCCGCAACCAGAAGAACAAGCTTCATTTAATTGAATTGATTCGATTGCTCCATCTTTAAGCATTAGACTTTTCATATCTTGTCCACCGATGTCTAATAAAAACTCAACACCTGGTACAAAAAAATCTGCAGCCCTATAGTGAGTAATTGTTTCAACCTCACCAGAATCTACACCAAGGGCAGCTTGGAATAAGGCTTCACCATACCCTGTTGAAACGGCACGAGCAATATATGCATCTTTTGGGATTTTTGTGTATAAATCTTTTAAAACTTTTACAGCAAGCTCAACAGGATTTCCTGCATTAACATCATAAAAACGCCATAAAATGTTACCCTTTTTATCTATAAGAATTGCCTTTGTCGTTGTAGAACCTGAGTCTAAACCTAAGTATACAGGACCTTTTGCATCTTTTAATTCTGCAGTTGCGGCTTTTTCGCTACCATGTCGTTTATGAAACTCATCAAGTTCCTCTTGATTATTAAAAAGAGGATCAAGTCTTTGAATTTCTTTCATGTCTGCATCTTCTAACGTAGTCAAAGCTTGTTTTAGTTCTGCAATAGTTGGAAAACACACTTCATCTACTGGCTGCACACAAGTAAAGCTTGTTTCTGCAGAAAGAGCAGAACCTGTTGCAACAAAAAACTGAGAATCTTCAGGTACAATAATTGCATCGCCTTCCAAATTGAGCGTAACAATAAACCGGTGGCGCAGTTGGTCTAAAAAGTGTAATGGGCCACCTAAAAAAGCTACTTTCCCACGAATAGGTTTCCCACATGCCAGCCCCGAAATAGTTTGACTAACAACTGCCTGAAAAATACTTGCAGCTATATCTTCTCGTCTCGCTCCTTCATTGATAAGAGGCTGAATATCAGTTTTTGCAAATACACCACAACGTGCAGCGATAGGATAAATAGTATTTGCACCTTTTGCAAGTTCGTTTAAACCTGTAGCATCGGTTTCTAGTAATGCCGCCATTTGATCAATAAAAGCACCAGTCCCACCAGCACAAGTACCATTCATGCGTTGTTCCATGCCACCATGGAAATAAATAATTTTAGCATCTTCTCCACCCAATTCAATTACTACATCTGTTTGAGGAATAATTTTACGCACAGCAGTAGTTGAAGCAACAACTTCTTGCACAAAAGGAATAGAAAGCCAATGAGAAACAGCTAAACCACCAGAACCGGTAACTTTTACGCTTAAAGGTTGTTTTTCGCCATGCTTACTTTGCTTTTCTACAGATTCTAATGCCGTAGTTGCGACGGTCATAATAGTATTTCTAATGTCAGCTCTATGTCTTTCATATTGACTAAAAATAATTTTATCATTTTCATCAAGCACAACAACTTTTACTGTAGTTGACCCAACATCAATACCCATACGAAGAGGGGCGATAACTGGTCTTAAAACCAAAGTATCTGCTGTTTTGTTAAAAGAGCTACTTTCATTGTTTTCTGTTATTTTGTTTTCCATAAAATCCTTATTCACTGTTTAGTACACAATTTTTGAAATAGGCTCTATTGCATAACCTGCTTCATAAATTGCATTTATTAATATATCCATTTTTTCGTAAAGATAGTCAGTTCGTTTTCCATCGCTTACACCAACAGAAATTGGTATAATCGCACCGTCATACAATTGAGGTATAAGTGTTTCGATTAGCTGTGTTGAAGTACGATATAGTTGATCATTCTTTGCAGCGTCTTCTAATGTTACAGTGTCACCAATATACACAACATTTTCTACTAGCGTATATCCTGCGTTACGACCAGAGTCTTCAATAAGAGAAGAAGTTCTATAATAAGGTGTGTGCCAATATAATTCCATATCCTTGCCTGTTAGTGCAAAAAACTCATCTTCGTTATTTGCCAAGCCCCGTCTAATATAACTTTCATCGATAGTAAAATTATTAGAATGTAAATCAACTGCTGTATAAAACATTGGCGCAATTTCATGTCCTTTTTCGACTATAGCCAAAACAGACTCTGGAAAACGCTTTAAAAACTCACCATTTACAAAGAAACTTGCTGTTAAACCATATTCAGAGAGTGTATCCAATACATGCACAAGGCCATCTTTATTATCTAAAGCATCAAAAGCAAAAGATACTGTAGATCGCTGCGAATAATCTGAAAGAACGCTAGTAAACAGAGGCTTATTTTGGCTCTCACCTTGTAAGGCGCGAACAAACAATACATTTTCGTATCGGCCATCCCTACTCTCTGAGCTGATAATTCTCCAAAAAGAATTCATTTGTGAATGTTCTCTATTAATTGATAAAGTGGATGGTTCCCAAGTATTTGTGTTAGAAACATATTCAAATGTACCAACATTATTTGACGCAAGAACTTTTGTACCGCTTTCATCCCATGCAAAGCGACTTACCGAAGATAAGAAAAGCACTTCTGATGTTTTTGCTAAAAAATTCCATTGTCTAACTGTTTGACTTCCGCCAATAAAAATAGACGAACTTGTTTTCCATTCGAATGACACAACATTTTCCTCAACAAAAACATGCTTTTGTGACCATGATGCTAGATCATATACATACAAGTATCTATCATTCTTCATTTGTTCATTAGAAGTAGATTCAGATTTCAAAGCGGTAAATGCTAGCATTTTTTTATCAGGCGATAACGCAGGATTACCTGACATATTAGGAATACTGAGTTGTTCAAAGTATACGGCATTAGTATACTGATTTTCTGTAAGTCGATACACATGACTTTCTATTGTTTTACCCGAATATCCAAACCATAACAAAGGAATATCCATTTCTTTTGTATTTAAAACGGAATCAGAAGTTTCTTCAGATGGTATCCATATTACTTCAAAATCTAATGTGCTATCATTTATTGGTACAAATGCTTGAGAATACAAAGCTTTTGAAAAGGTACTTGCATCTTTCTTTGCTAAAGCCGCAAAAGGTTCCTCGATTTGGAAGTAAAAAAGTGAATTTTCATTTTGCATAATAATAAGTTGCGTTCCACTTTTATCTACCCAAAAATTGTCAGCATTCCCATTAAAATCCCATGGTAAACGACCTACAATTTCACCAGTTCCTAAAACGTCAGAATACAAAGCCCTTGTGTACAACTCATTTATTGAAATTGAAAAAACAATATCATCTTGAATATAAATTAATTGTTTGTCTGATGCCCATGCGATATTATTGATAGAACCTTCACCAATAAGTCTAAAATGTTCCTCTATTCCAGCAAGTTCGGAAATATTTTCCACATCCATAAAATAAAGGTTACTATTTTTTTCATACACAATAACAGAAGAATCTGCAGACCATAAAACTGGCAATTGAGCAAAACTAAAATCTGCGCTATCATCAAGTACTATTTCTTGTCCATTTTGCGTATTAGTAAGCATAAGAAATGCAGTAGCGGGGGAACGCTTTTTAAAGTAACACATCCAATTTCCATCAGCGCTAACAGAGGTTTCAATAATATTATCCCGTGCTCGTGCATCGGTTGAAAGAGAAGGTGTAAAAATACTATTTTGAGAAAGCTGCGTAAGCGTATTATGTACAGTCGAATACATAAATGTTCCATCTGCATTTCTTACTTGCAAAAATTTTCCACCTTGTAAAGAGTCAAGCTTTTGTGGATAGCAGTTAAGTAGATTAACGCCACCTGTACTAGCTTGCTCTGCATGCTCATTTTGAGAAATGGTTGTTTTATAAAGATTCTTCCAGGTAGAATTCCCACGGGTTGCTTCTGCAGTAAATAGAAGTCCGTTTGAACCATTTAAGTCCACATCTGGAAATATAATTGAACTTTGAGAAAAACCTAACACAGCTGTAGTAATAGTAACAATAGTACACAAAAGTATAGCCCGTATATTTATAATACTCATTTTTCTACTCCATAAAAATAGCATAATGTAAAAAAGAATACTTCCTCACTGTATAAGAATACCACAAAAAGAGGCAAGTGGCAAGCCACTATCCATATTCTTTCTTATTTAAGTATTTATATGTAATAATGGCACAAAAAAAGATTATAGTGCAACAAGTAAGCCTTTTACCTACTTGACGGTATTACTACAATATGCTAATATACTTATCCAGTCTTACGGAATGGCCGAAAGGGGGTGAACACACATGGCACACATCATTTTAGATGATTCTGAAAACCTCGAAAAAGCAATTAAACGCTTTAAACGAATGGTTGAAAAAGAAGGTATTATCCGCGAGTACAAAAAACGTGAATATTATGAAAAACCTTCAACAATTTTAAACAGAAAAAACAAAACCCTTCAGCGTAAACTGATGAAAAAGAAACGCAGTGTAAAAAACACTCGGAATGCTTACTAATTATGAATTTTTTATCAAAGGCTTCACCCAATAGGTTGAAGCCTTTTTCTTTTAAATTATATATATTTCTCTTAAGTAGCATATTAACAGCTACTATACTAATGTCCTGTGCATCTAGTCCAAAACAAACAACACCTTCCATCGAGTCGAATCCTTCCTCAATTACGTACTCCAAACATGAAAGCAGTCAATATCAGTCTATATACCACCTTATTACAATACAACTTAATGCACCTGAAATTTCCATTATTAGCACACCGCCATCTAATAATAGCAGATTTGAAACAATTGGCGAAACAACGAGTAAATTTTCTCAGAAGTATCAACCACACATTGCAATAAACGCTTCCCCCTTTTCATACCCTGCAAGCCCTCTCTCAAGTCATAGGATGATCGAAGGTATCTATATACATGAAGGCACTCTTGTTTCCGAGCCAAATAGCAGGTATGCCGCACTTTGCTTTTATAAAAATAAAAAAGCCTACATAGTTAACAGTCAAACAATTGAAAATACCCAAAATGCATACTTTGCTTTTGGTGGATTTTGGACTATTTTAGACAACAATGAAATCATACAGTTTGAAGATATAAAAGACTCTCGTACCGCAATTGGCATAAGCGAAGATGGATTTACATTATATATTTTAGTTGTAGAAAAAAATGCTAAAAGTACAGGAATGAGCTTTATGGATTGTGCAATAGTACTCCAGCATGCAGGAGCCATACAAGCTATGCAACTAGACGGAGGTGGATCCTCGGGACTCATACTAAAAAACGCCCCTACCAATTCTGTATATTCAAAAAGGAAGGTTGCAAACAATATTGGATTCTGTGTTAATAATTAATACAAACAAATAACATGTGTGAAAATTCACAAATCTTATTTGCGTGTTATTCAAATTGATATTGACCAATTGGCAAATATCAACTATCATAGTACTATGGCTGTTATAACAACTCAACAGATAAATAACTATTACGACCATTATCGTGATACAAACATTATTTTTTCACGAGAAATACTTAAAGTATTGCGCATAGACCCTCGTCAAATTTATATTAAATGTACGGGAGCTCAATGGGCATGCATAATAAATTCCGCTTCTCTCATGTCGGCTAGAATAATAGTCGGAACAAAAGGCGGTGCCTACGCAGCCATTCAAAAAATAAACACACCTGTTAGCTTACGTTTTTTCTTTTTAGATACATACGGTAAGCCCATGAGCCTTTTTGTAAACGGGCGAATATCCGATATTCAACCGTACATGGATTCAACAGATTTAGCTATAGCAACCATTGACTATAACGGAAAACCACCCGATGATTTAATTGTTGCCCTCGGAGGGCTTTTAGAAGCAAAAAGCAACTACACAAAACGATCTGAAGAACGTATCCCTATTACCCCTGATTCAATGAGGCGCTTAAACCTTTTAAAAAAGGAAACACTTGTATTTATTGACAAAGTACCTCGAAACTGTATTGTGCGAGACCTTTCATTTGGTGGAGCAAAAGTTCTCATGGTAGGCGTACCCCAATTCCTTCAAAACAAAAGTACTATTTTACGCTTGGCATTTGATGAGCCAAGTGAAGTCCTAGAGCTACAGGGCATTGTTGTACAAGTAGAGAATATCGTTGGAAGAAAGGACTTAGTTGCATTTTCAATGAGATTCAATGAAGATACACTTCCAATTTCATACAAAATTCATATTAATAAATTCTTAACCTCATTCCGAAAGAAAATGCTAGGTGCAAATGATGACGGAGTCGAATACGGCGATGACAACAATGAAGTTGTAATAGAAGACCCTAATCAAAAGTCTCAAAAACCAGAAGAAGGTCAAGCAGAACAGACAGAAAAGGATGTAGGTGAAAAAGATGCACCTACAAATGAAACACAAAACGCATAGGACACATAACCATGAATGCTTCAAATCCACTTGATAGTTTAGTATTTATATCACTACCAGAAAATTTTATATCGGAAAACTCAAATTTTCCTCTAGACCCTACAGTGCTACTTCCTGCACAACGAGAAGACTCAAGCGAAACACAAGATGCATTTTCAATAGAAAATCTTACATGGGAACAAATTTTAGCAGGTATACTAACAGTTCTTGCTTATGACAAAAAAAATGAACACAAAAACTATTACCGGTCGATTTTGCTTGCTGCAAAGCCAAATATAAAACAAGAACTTACTGATGCAGCCATCTTAAAAGCAAAAAATGAAGATTTTGACGTTGCAGAAGAAATATTTTTGGCATTACAGGGTATAGACCCAGAAGACATGGCTAATATATTAAATATGGCTCTCTTTTTTGATCAAAGAGCAGACTCGTATAGAAGATCAAGCCTTTTTGAAGACGCAGACGCATATGATGAAAGTGCTTTTATATACTATAAGCAGGTAATGGAAGCCGAGGAACTTATTCCAGATGCATTTTTTAATGCCGGCTTCTTTTTCTTAAAGCAAAAAAACTTTTCCCGTACAAAAGAATGTTTTGAAACATATGTTACATTAACATCAAGCTTAACAGAAGAACAACTTGGTAAAAATGGTGATTATAAAAGAGAACGTGCCCAAGAAATTATTTCAGATATCGAAAAAAGAAATCTTGATGATGAGCTTTTTAAAACTGCCTACGATTTTATTTCTATAGGTGAAGAGGAAAAAGGGCTTGAGGCAATAAGAGCCTTTATAGAAAAAAATCCAACAGTATGGAATGCATGGTTTATGCTCGGCTGGGCACTTAGACGGCTTGAACGCTGGGACGACGCTAAAGCAGCCCTTGAACAGGCTATAAAATGTGAGGGGGCTAACACTGACACCTATAACGAGCTTGCCATTTGCCTTACAGAACTTGGAGATTTTTCGGGGGCGAAGGCATACCTAACAAAGGCTATGCAACTTGAAAGCGAAAACACAAAAATTATGTCAAACCTTGGATATCTAGCTCTAAAAGAAGGGAACATCGAAGAAGCAAGACTTTTCTTTTTGGCCGTATTAGAGTTTGATCCAAACGATAAAATAGCACAAGAAATGCTTAAAAGCTTAGAAGAAATGGAGTAAAAACCCTTTCTTAGAAATGATAGAAACGTTGCAATATTACATAGTGCGGAGGAACAGTTGCGAAAGATTAAATATATTGCCGGCGCCTTAATAGTATTACTTTTTTTATCCTCCGCTATTGTTATATTTCTAACACGATCATCTTTTATTGAATCTGAAAAAATTAAAGAAGATCTTCTTATTATTACCCAAAATAATGTAAATACCGTAAATTTTCTATTCACGGAATATGCAAGAAGCTTAATTATTGGTTCACGTGGAATAGAAAGCAATAAAGCATTTAGCAAACCTGAAGATGTGACACACTTTTTGGAACATATAAGCCAAGAAGGCGGCTTTTTATGCGTCAGTTTAGATACCACGACAAATCAAATATACACAGCATGCGGAAAAACATATAAGGAAAAAACTAACGTACCCTACGATGCAATAGAGAACTCAACTATATTTATTTCCGATTCCTATTATGATGAATTGCATAATACACAAGTAATTTCAGTAAGAGTTCCCCTCGGTGCACACTTTGAGGGGATGTACCTTAACGGCAGGATAAGCACAAGTCATCTGTCTAAAGTACTTGAAAAGAGCTTTTATACTTTGGGTGGTTTTTTCCACATTATTGACAACAACGGGCAATATTTAGCAAGTTCCGACACAGGAATAGAGTTGCTTATGAATTACTCATTCATTGAAGCTATGCCAATGGTAACATTTGAGGATGAATACGACTACGAAGAAACAGTTTCTGCTTTTTTAGAAGGAAAAAGTGGTTTAGTAAAATACACATTCGACAACAGTACTCGTTATTTATACTTTATGCCCATAGGAATAAAAAATTGGATGTTAACCACTATAGTACCAAGTGAATACATTGAAAAAAATGCAACATTACACCAAAGAGCGGGCATAATCTTATCAGGCTCAATCGTTGCAGTAATCATAATGCTTTTTATATTCATATTTTTAGAAGAACGAAAATCTCACACTGAAACATTGTTACTACAAAAATCAATGCAAACACTTGCAGATAAAACAAACAAAGCAATAATCGAATGGGACTATAAAACCCACAAACTAACATCGGTATCAGATTATGCAGCACTGTTTGGAAGAAAATTAGTAAGTATAGATATTAGAAAGAATGCAGAAGATCTTCCTATATTTTGCAAAGAAGACAGAGCTACAGTGCGTAATGTTTTTGATGCAATTCTCTCAGGAACAGAACTAAAAGATACCCGCTTTAGGATTAAACATGAAGATGGAGAGTTCTTATGGTGTGAATATTCATCATCTGTCGTAAGAGATGCAAAAGGAAAGCTCATAAAGTCCATTGCATTCCTAGAAAACATAGATACTGTTGTTAGAAGAACTGAGGCATTACAAAAAGATGCAGAACGTGATTCTTTAACAGGTGTTTATAACAAAGTACATACCGAAGCTCTAATTTCATACGAGTTAGAAAACCTAGAACATAAAACTGCAGCATTATTTATTTTGGACTTTGATAACTTTAAACCCCTCAATGATACATTTGGACATCATAAGGGAGATGAAGTTCTAAAAGAAACAGTTAAAGGCCTACAAAGAATATTCAGAAGCGAAGATATCATAGGAAGACTTGGCGGTGATGAATTTTTCATTTTCCTTAAAAGCATTGAAAGTATAGATACTATAAAAATGAAAGCTGATACTGTGTGCAAAAGTCTAAAAAAAACATACGAAAAAGATGGAAAGAGTGTTACGGTTACCTACAGTATTGGTATTTCCTTAGCTCCAAACCATGGAAAAGATTTTAAGACTCTTTATAAAACTGCAGACAAAGCGCTATATAACGTCAAAAATAACGGCAAAGATAATTTTGCACTGTACGAAGCATAAAAAAAGTTTTTACAATAATTTCTTTATTTTTAATTTCTCTGCTTGATAAAGTACCAAATATGGTATATTCTATACCAATGGACGAAATATTAAATTTACTACAAGACAATGCTAGATTATCATCTGATGATATTGCAGCAATGACAGGAAAAAGTGTTGAGGAAGTTAACACAATTATTAAAACCCTCGAAGATGACGGTATTATATTAAAATACTCTGCGATTATTAACCCCGAAAAAGTTCCTTCAAAAAAAGACCTTGTGCGGGCGGAAATAGAAATACAAGTAACTCCTGAAAGAGAGCATGGATTTGATGCAATTGCAGACCGCATATTTAGGTTCCCAGAAGTAAAATCATTATACCTTATGTCTGGTGGCTATGACTTAAAAGTAATTATAGAAGGCGCAAGCATTCAAGAAGTATCATTTTTTGTTGCAAGAAAACTTTCAACTATTGATGGCGTTAGAGGAACAAAAACAACCTTTATGCTAAAAAAATATAAAGAAAATGATATTGTTTATGCAGATGACAAAAAAGATAAACGCCAAGGAGTTAGCGCTTAATTATGCAGCAAAACACTAGAAAAGATAAACTATCTTCAACAATAACAACAATACCACCTTCAGGTATTAGAAAATTTTTTGACCTCGTAATTGGACGAGATGATATTATTTCATTAGGAGTTGGAGAACCTGACTTCCCTACTCCATGGATTATCAGAGAAGAAGCCTTTTACCATCTTGAACAAGGGCATACATCATATACTTCAAACTGGGGACTTACTGAGCTACGAGAAGAAATTGCAAAATACCTTAAAAAATATGATTTACACTATAGCCCAAAAGATGAGATTCTTATTACAATTGGTGTTTCTGAAGCTATAGATGCAGTATTACGAGCAATATTAAATCCTCAAGATGAAATTATTATTTGCGAGCCTTGCTATGTTTCATATCAGCCTTTGGCAGAAATTTGCAATGCAAAACTTATTCACCTTGATACAAGCATAAATGGATTTTATCCTACAGCTGAGCAAATTGAAAAAGCAATTACACCAAAAACAAAGGCTCTTATGCTTTGCTCTCCAAGTAACCCAACTGGAAAAATGATTCCAAAAGAAGAACTTGAAAAAATTGCTGAAGTTGTAAAAAAACATCAAATATGGGTTTTAACCGATGAAGTATATTGCGAGCTTGTCTATGATAATAATGAACACGTTTCTATAGCATCTTTCGAAGGTATGAAACCTTACAGTGTTGTATTAAACGGATTTTCAAAAGCATTTGCAATGACAGGCTGGCGCATTGGGTACGTATGCTGCCCACCTGACCTCATGGAACAAGTTCATAAGCTACATCAGTATTCTTCTATCTGCGCACCTATCATGAGTCAATATGGAGCTGTAGAAGGCTTACGCTCAGGTGTTCCTGAAGTTGAAAAAATGAGAGTATCATATCAACAAAGGCGAAACCTTATGTCAAAAAGACTAAA
>CAYJHL010000004.1:0-29471 GCA_964369585.1 uncultured Treponemataceae bacterium
TTTCATCTACAAGTGAAACAATTGATGTAAAAGCAGAAGATTGTATCATGATTCGCTACGATGAAGATATTCAAGTTTTGCCTGAAGGTGATGAGCCTTTGAGCATTATGAAAATAGGGTGAGATAATTACGAATTGTGGCAGGCTTAGATATTTGGGCTGTGGCAATGAGCAATTATTAGATTTTGAAAAGAACTTTGAAAATATTTCAAAGTTCTTTTTTTTTGCACTGAATAAAAAAATGGGAAGAATTACTAAAAAGTAATTCTTCCCGAAGCCCTTCCTTTAGCTTCTTTTCCTCATAGAGCTTTTGGTTACTTAGTCATCAGAGTGTGCAATAGTTATAAATTCTTTTGCACTTGCAATAACATCATCTGCAATTTTTCCACTTATAGGATCATAGTGGTCAAAAGAAGTTTCAAAGCTTCCGGTTCCACTTGTCATTGATCTTAGGTCAATTGCGTATTTTAAGAGTTCTGCTTGTGGGGCTTGAGCTCTAATCTCTTCTATGCCACCACCGAGCGGATTTTGTCCTAAAATACGTCCCCTTTTACTTGACATATCAGACATAATGTCGCCAAGGTATTTTGATTCAACCCAAACGGTAACATCCATAATTGGCTCTAAAAGAATTGGTCCTGCTGCTGCCATTGCGTCTTTAAATGCGTTGCGTGCAGCAAGCTTAAATGCCATTTCAGAAGAGTCTACAGGGTGTTCCTTTCCGTCAAGAACTGTAGTTGCTACGTCCACTACAGGATAACCTGCGAGTACACCGTGCTCCATTGCTTCTTTTATACCTTTTTCAACACCTGGAATATAGTTTTTAGAAATTGCTCCACCAAAAACAGCGTTAGTAAACTTGTATCCTTCACCTCGTTCCAGCTTATCAATTGCAAGAACAACACGTCCGTATTGGCCATGTCCACCAGATTGTTTTTTATGAGTATATTCAGCTTGAGCCTTTCTTTGTACTGTTTCTCGGTATGCAACGCGCGGTACTGCAGTATCAATTGTAATCTTAGCTTGAGTAGATATTTTATTGAGTATAATACCTATGTGAAGCTCACCCATCCCTGAAATAACGCTTTGTTTTGTTTCAACATTATATTTGAATTGAAGTGTTCTATCTTCTTCTGTTACCTTTGCAAGTAGCTCACCCATCTTATCTTCATCTTTTTTGTTTTGCGCAGAAACTGCCATAGAATAAACAGGGTTTGGATGTCGTAACCGAACAAATGGAAGTGCAGAAGCATTTGTTGATAGCGTATCACTTGTTTTAGCAACACTAAGTTTTGCAAGTATTCCTATATCTCCTGCTACTAACTCTTTAACTTCTTCGAGTTTTTTTCCTACACATCGATAAAGCTTTCCAAGCTTTTCTTTTCTTTCTTCGGTTATGTTATGAACTTCTTGGTCAGATTTTAATGTACCAGTAATAACTTTAACATATGATAATTTTCCCGAAAATTGATCATTTGCAGTTTTTATTATGATTGCGCTCATATCTCCGTCAGGAGTTATTTTTGCAGCGGCGGTTTCCCCTTCTTTTGTAGTAGTTGTTTCTAATGCATGTGCTGGGTCTGGAACTGTTTCAACAATAAAATCGAGAACAGACACAAGGCCACATCGCTTAAGAGTACATCCAGCAAAAGCAGGTACTACACGGTTATTCTCAAGTGCAATTACAAGGCCTCTTTCAATTTCTTCGCCAGTTAATTCACCTTCATCGATAAATTTAATAAGAAGATCATCATCGCCTTCTGCTGCAGCTCCTGCTAAAACGCCTCGCGCATTTTCATAACTCTCCATGTACTCTGAAGGAATGTCAGCTTCTTTTTCTGCTTGTCCGTCTGCAGGAATAAAGAATGCCTTTCCTTTAATAACGTCGATAATACCCTTAAAGTCTGCACCACTTCCCATAGGAATTGTAACTGGACACACTTCAACAGAAAACTTATCATGAATATCTTTAACTACTGATGCATAATCAGTTCGCTCATCTTCTAAGTGATTTACGTATACAATACGAGGCTTGTTACGCCTATCTAAATCTCGCCATAGTTTTATGGTTTCAATTTGTGCACCTGAACGTCCATCTACAAGCATTAAAACACTTTCTGTTGAACGAAAGGCTGAAATAACTTCTCCTACAAAGTCTGATGACCCTGGTGTATCCCAAATATTTACATTAATATCTTGCCATGTAAGGTGAGAAAGAGATGAGTGAATTGAAATTTTTCTTTCAATTTCTTCAGCTGAATAATCACTAACTGTTTTTCCTGACTCTACTGTTTCAGCTTTTTGCGTAACCCCTGCTGTGAGTAATAGGTATTCCAACAATGTTGTCTTTCCTGTTTGACCGTGCCCAGCAATAGCGATGTTTCTAATTTGATTTGTTGCGAATCCCATACGTTTCTCCTATCCTTATCATATATAATAGCAATATGCTCTTATATATGAT
This sequence comes from uncultured Treponemataceae bacterium, assembly GCA_964369585.1. GTDB lineage: Bacteria > Spirochaetota > Spirochaetia > Treponematales > Treponemataceae > CAYJFX01. The sequence goes on from CAYJHL010000004.1 coordinate 2,461, forward strand.
AAGGCATGAATGTGAAAGTTGTCAAGCAAAAAAAATGCACACAAAAAGGAAAATACATGGTATAATGTTTTCAAATAGAGTTCAGTAGGAGTATTTATGGGAAAATTACAATGTATATCTGAGTTACAAGCACGTAAAGATGAAGTTCAACTAGACTTGCAAACTCTTGAACGACAACTTGGTTACTTTGCTATAAAAGAAGAACTTAAAAATATTACAAAAGACGTATTAGATTCATATGCGGACTTTGAAGAAGAGATAGAAGATATTCGAAAAGATCAACAAAGTATACAAAAATTAGATGTAGATAGAGTAGGCGTTGAAAATAGCATAAAAATTGCAAAAGAAACTAAGGCCGAGCTTCAAAATCAAAGTAATCTTTTATATCTTTCTATTGGACAATCTCTTTTTGAAAATTATTCTCCTTCGTATGCAGAAGCCTTTGGAGCGACATATACTAATATTGGAGTAATTGATCTTAAGATTGCAGAGAGTAAGTCAAAAGAAGAAAATTATAAAGAAGAAAATGTAGCAACAAGCTTTTTTGGTAAAATTTTGAGTGGAGCGAAGATTGGACTTAAAAAAAACCAAATAGTGTTACAATCACAAAAAAAGGAATCACTCATTATACAAGGTGCATTAAATGCAATTGAAAAAGGCTTTTTAGATGCACTTGATAAAAACAACGAACTTGATACAGAAACAAAAACATTATTTGCAGAATTTCTTGATATATCAAACGATTTGAAAGAACAAGATAGGCTTTTAGAAACCTATGTTCAAGAGGAAAAGGCTATTAAAGCTTCATTGGATCAACTTGGGGTGGGTATTTCTGTACAAGGCAGAATTAAAACACTAGACTCAGATATTTCAAAAATCGAATCAGAAAGGGATATTTTTTGTACAACCGCCGGGCATGATTATGCTTGCAGATATGTTAGCCCTGATGCTGAGATTGTTGTTGATTTCCCTAAAAAAACAGAACGGCTATTGAGTAATATTCAACAATACAAAAAAGCAATTGTTTCTCTATCTCGAAAAATTGAAATTGCAGATATTGAGCAAGGAATTGCAAATGAAGAAAAAGAAATAGAAGAAAACAAAGAGAAAATAGAAAATCTTCAAAATGAAGTGAATAATTTACAAAGTACTGTTAAGTTAAAAACTGAAGAGATACATGTGTTGAAAAAAAAGCTTGAAGAATTAAAAAAACAAGAAGAAGTGTGATAAACATAAAAAAAGGGCTGTGCTTCAAAAATGAAATGCAGCCCCTTTTAGTAGCATTGTAAGACTATGAGATAGCTGCCTCTAAGGCAATTTCCATCATGCCTTTAAATGTCAATTGCCTTTCTTCTGATGTTGTTGTTTCGCCTGTTGCAATATGGTCTGAAACGGTAAGGATAGCAAGTGCTTTTCTTTCAAATTTTGCAGCCAAAGTGTAAAGTTCTGCTGCTTCCATTTCTATACCAAGAACACCGTAGCTTGCCCAAAGTTTCCAGTTTTCATTGTCATCATAAAAAAGGTCACTTGAAGTAACTGAACCAACCATGTGGGCAATATTTTTTGCCTTTGCAGCTTCTATAGCTTTAGACATTAATTCGTAACTTGCAGTAGGTGCAAAGTGAAGAGAGCCAAATCGTTGATTAAGAATTGCTGAATCTGAACAAGCACTCATTGCAATAATAATGTCTCTAACCTTTGTGCTTTTGTGAACAGCACCGCATGTTCCTATTCGAATAGCTTTTTGTACATTATATACTTGAAATAGTTCGTTTACATAAATTGAAAGTGATGGTTGTCCCATGCCTGTTCCTTGAACGGAAACCCGTTTCCCTTTATACGTTCCAGTATAGCCGAGCATGTTTCGTACTTCATTGTAGCATTCAACATTTTCTAAAAATGTTTCAGCAATAAACTTTGCCCGTAAAGGATCTCCTGGTAATAATACGGCCTCTGCAATTTGCCCTTCTTTTGCACCGATGTGTATACTCATTGTTACCTCCGTAAAATGGCAACGCTTTGTTGCCTTAAAATGGTGTTATTTGTTTATTTTGTTATTATAACATACGTTTTTATTCTGCGATACCCCGAATAGGAATTACATTATTTCTTTTTAGCGTGCATACCCTCTAGTTTCTTTATCGTAGGTTTTAATTGGTTTTGCAAATGCGACTAGAAAAATCATTAATACGAAAATGAATATATTAAATAAAAATGGATAATCAGGATGTATGCCAAAAAGAAGTCCGATAATATATCCAAAAGGTGAAGAAAGTGCAATCATAGAAGCATGGAAAACAGCAGAAACTCGAGAACGCTCTTTTGCAAGTACATAATAAGCCATAAGAGCATCTTTTCTTGGGAACACAATGGCATAAGCGGTTGCTTCAAGAATAGTGTACACAACTACACATAGAAGATTTTTTTCGGGAGAAAGAATTAGCACTATATGACTGATAATGTATACTATTGTTCCCATGATAATTGAGTTCTTCATTCTCATTCTATTTATGAGATTCTGTAATCCTGCAACAATAATAAGCATTATTGCGGTTCTAATCATAGGAAATATTGGTACTAAATTTGCATCCAAATTGAGGTGCTGTGTAATGTACAATGAAAAAAAGTTTGTAGTTGCGATAATAGCTATGTTTGTTAATGCCATTAAAAGAATTACAAACTTCATGCTGTCAGATTGTAAAATAACTTTTACAACATCCCCGTAGCCTTTATAAAGAGAACGATAGGACACATTTTTTGTTTCCTCCATTCGTATTTTTCCCATTTCTGTTTCTCCGCCCTTAAAGTATAAAAGTAAAAATTTCATTGACATTGAGATACCAGAAATAAAATATATGACACTTACAACTTGTTGAACAGAAAATTTATCTACGAGTACAACGGCAATGGGTGAAAAGAAAACAGATAACATGCCACACATTTGAAGAAGGGTAAATGCATTTGTAAGGTGCTTTTTTGGGCAGTCTTCAATGAAAAGGCAGTTCCATGAGGTATTAGTAATTTGATATAAGGCATTTATTGCACTAGCTAATAAAAACAGGAAAAAGTTGTTTGCAAATGCCCAAATAAAACAGGGTATGGTCCATGCTATAAAGTCAAAAATAAAGGTTGTAAGACGCCTTCCCATTTTGTCGGTAATAACACCTCCAATAAAGGCAAATACCATTTGAAGTGAAAGCCCAAGAGAGATCGTAATGCCAATTTGTGAACTAGTAAGTCCATTGTTTGCCATATAAAGACTAGCAAAAGGTGAAAAAAGGGAGAAAGGAATAAACCAGAGTGGTTCTGTTACCAATGATATTTTTGGGTTTCCCTTTAATTCTACAAATGTTTTAACAAGGTCATGATTTTTTATTCCTTTCATAACCCCTCTGCAGTCCGAGTTTTTTTAAGTTTTTCTATAGTTTTAATTTCAAAAATTTCTTTATTAGTAGATAGTAATTGTTTCTCATACCATACGGTGTCATGCCATGTATCAAATTTATAACCACTATTTGAAAAAATACCGATTTTAGAAAACCCTAATCTGGAATGAAGGGCATCACTTGTAAAATTAGGGCATGTTACACAAGCGTATGCCATTACAAAGCCTTGTTCTGTTAAAAGTTCTAATAGTCTTTTATATAGTTTTTTGCCAAGACCTTTTCCTTTATGTTTTACATCAATATAGACAGAAGTTTCTACTACCCAATCATACGCTTTTCGTTCTCTAAATCTTGTTGCGTACGCATAGCCAATTACTTTTTTATTTAAAGTTGCAACTATATATGGATACGAGTCTGATATTGTTTTTACGCGCATTGCAAAATCCACTTCAGTTGGTGTATCGCATTCAAATGTAATAGCGGTGTTTTCAATATAATGCTTATATATAGAGAGAATTTGTTTTGTGTCGTCAGTTGTTGCAAAGCGAAGTTTAGCCATAGAGTAGTTGTATCACTTCTTTGATTTTTTTGCAAGCACTTGATTTTTTTTACTGTGTAAAAAAAATAATCTCTCATATTTACTCAAAAATGTTGTTAAAAAGTGTATCAAAAGCGCAAAAAAACACAATAAGAATAGTATGGGTAATTTTATTACCATCTTCGTTTTGTGTTTGATGTGTAAGTTTTTGGAGGCATTTTATGAAAAGCAAACTTGAAAAAAATGGCAAAGAGGAGTATACTTTTAAGGTAGACTTAAAGAATGACATTGTGTTTAAAGCGGTATTTGGAAAAGAAACTTCTAAGCCAATACTGCTTGACTTAATTAATGCAGTGTTAACAGATTCAGGATTTAAACCAATAAGTAAAATTACAATAAAAAATCCTGTAATCTTTGGGGACACAACATGGATGAAAACACCGGAACTTGATATATTGGTAACAGGTGAAGATGGGAAGCAGTATAATGTTGAAATGCAAATAGAACCCAAGCCTAATTTTTCTAATAGGAGTTTATATTACTGGGCTAAAACATATGCTGCGCAAATGCAAAGAGGCGATTACTATGAAAATTTAAAGCCGGTTATATGTATCAATTTTATTGACTTTACGATTGATAAAAAAAGCCCTTGTTTTCACCGAGTTTTTGAAGTGTTAGAAAAAGACAAACAGAGAACGGCGTTAAGTGAAGATTTGAGGATACATTTTATAGAAATGCCTACCGTTGAAGCAGAACAAGGGATGCTTGCAACATGGGTGAGGTTTTTAAAAGAGGCAACAGAAGACAGTACGGAGGAAAGTATGAAATATTTATTTAAAAGTAATCCTGTAACAAAAGATGCCTATGGCATGTATCAAGACTCACTAAAGGGACAAGAAGAATATTTAAGAGAAATTTCTAGAGAAAAATGGTATAGAGATAATATAGGACGTTATGAATATGAAAAAAAACTTGCTATTCAGGAAGGACTTAGTCAAGGAATAAAACAAGGAATAAAACAAGGAATAGAACAAGGAATAGAACAAGGAATAGAACAAGGAATAGAACAAGGAGCGCGCGAAAATGCTCTTGAAACTGCAAAACGAGCACTACGAAAAGGACTCGATATACAAGCTATAGCAGAAATCACAGGGCTTTCCGAACAAGAAATTCTGGCACTTATTACATAAAAATCAACTTTTTTATACTTTCAAATGTGCGATTAGAGCACCGCGTAGCATCCACCTCAAGCCTGACCTAAGAGGGCATGGAGGATGAGAGGGAAGTGAAGCACACCATGAGCGTCTGCTGCGTAAAAGTAAACGAAGGTTCTTTCTATAGTGCAATGGCGGGTAGAGTCAGAACGCAGGGTTGCCCAGCTGTGATCAGAGCCAGAATGGCGGGGGCACCTCTTGAATTTTTCTCTATTTTACGCTATTATCTTTCAATCTATAAAGAAAGATTTATATAGAAAATTATTCACAAACAGGAAGATGTCAATGAGTATTTCAGCATTACAAAAAGCTCGATACGAATACGAGCCAAAATTACCAGCTATTTTAAAAGAAGATTTACAAAACCTTACTATTTCACTTGGCGAAGCAACAACAGCAGTTGCAGATGCAGACAAAGTAAAAGAATTATTTCAAAACACTTACGGAAAACCAATTGCAAACCTTGTAAAGGGGAATAACGCAAACGCAGGTAAAAAAATTACTGTTGGTGTTATCCTTTCTGGAGGACAAGCTCCTGGTGGACACAACGTAATTTCAGGTCTTTATGACGGAGTAAAAAAAGCTAATAAAGAGTCAAAACTTTTAGGATTTTTAGGAGGCCCTTCAGGTCTTTTAGATGCTGACTACAAAGAGTTTACTGATTCTTTTATTGATGAATACAGAAACACCGGTGGATTTGACATTATTGGCTCAGGTAGAACAAAAATTGAAAGTGATGAACAATATGCACAAGCTGCTAAAACTGCAAAAGACCTAGGTCTTGATGCACTCGTAATTATTGGTGGGGATGACTCAAACACAAATGCAGCACTTTTAGCAGAATACTTTATTAAACAAGGTCTTTCTACTCAAGTTATTGGTGTTCCAAAGACTATCGATGGCGACTTAAAAAATGAATACATTGAAACAAGTTTTGGTTTTGACACCGCTTGTAAAACATATTCAGAACTTATTGGTAACATTGGCCGGGATGCAAATTCCGCAAAAAAATACTGGCACTTTATTAAACTGATGGGACGCTCTGCAAGTCATATTGCACTTGAATGCGGCCTTCAAACTCAAGCAAACATTTGTTTAGTATCAGAAGAAGTAGAATCTAAAAAAATGACGCTTCGTCAAATTACAGATTCAATTTGTGCTGTAATTGCAAAACGAGCAGAAAACAAGGAAAACTTTGGTTTAGTGCTAATTCCTGAAGGCTTGGTTGAGTTTGTTCCTGAAATGAAAGCTCTTATTGCAGAACTTAACGACACAATGTCATTAAAAGCTGATGAGTTTAATGCATTAAACGGTTTTGAAGCTAAAAAAGCATGGTTAAAATCTAACTTAACAGCTCCAGCTTTCGATGCATTCGCTTCACTTCCAGACGCAATCGCAGAGCAATTCTTAGCAGACCGAGACCCACACGGAAACGTACAGGTTAGCCGAATTGATACAGAAAAATTACTAGCTCTTGCTGTTGAAAAACAACTTTCAGAAATGAAAAAAGCAGGAACTTACAAAGGTTCTTTTAGTTCATACTGCCACTTTTTTGGTTATGAAGGACGCTGTGCATTCCCATCAAACTTCGATGCAGACTACTGCTACTCGCTTGGGTACAATGCATTTGTTCTTATTGCAAATGGTTTAACAGGCTATATTTCATCTGTTAGAAACCTTATTAAACCGGCAGCAGAATGGGTTGCAGGTGGTATTCCATTAACAATGATGATGAACATGGAACAACGCCATGGACATGCAAAACCAGTTATCAAAAAAGCATTGGTTGAATTGGATGGAAAACCATTCAAAAAGCTAGTTGCAAACCGCGACGAATGGGCAGTAAAAACAAGCTTCTTATTCCCAGGAGCAATTCAATACTACGGACCAACTGAAGTATGCGATGCTCCAACTAAAACATTGGTGTTAGAACAAGAATAATACGTAAAAATTGCCCTCCATGGCAATTTTTACTACCGAGTTTTGTAATGCAAAACTCGATTATGTGTTTAGTTTGGTGCCGTCCGTGGCACGATTATTGAGGCCTGCAACTTTTGTTGCAGGTATTTTTTTACAAGGAAATAAATATGATCAAAGGTATTTTATTTGACGTTGATGGCGTTTTAATTGATTCAGAAATATACATTGCAGCAGCGTGTATTGAGTTTTTTAATAGGCGAGGAGCAACGGTAACACGAAAAGATTTTGAACCATTTATTGGAGCTGGTGAAAACAAATTTATTGGTGGTGTTGCAGAAAAATATGGTGTAGAAATCGAAATAGAAAGCGCAAAGGTTGAAGCTTACGATATTTATAACGAAATGCTCATTGGAAACATTGTTGTAAACTTAGGCGATGGGGAAACGATTCCTGAGTCTTGTGAAATTAAAGGTATAAAAGAGTTTATTGCAAGCGCAAAAAATGCAGGTATAAAAATTGCCTTTGCAACAAGTGCCGATAAAATAAAACTTGATATGAACTTAAATGCACTTGGATTTAAAATTGAAGATTTTGACTACGGTGTATGGGGAAACCAAATTACACATAAAAAACCAGACCCAGAAATTTATGTAACTGCTATGAAAGGTCTTAGTCTTGAAGCAGAAGATTGTTTGGTAATAGAAGATGCTTTAAATGGTGTTCAAGCAGGGAAGGCTGCAAAGTGTATGTGTTTAGGTATTACAGGTTCATTTACAAAGGAGCAGTTACAAGAAGTTGGCGCTGACTTTGTGCTAAATAATTACATTGAATTTGGAAGTTTTCAATCTGTTAGTGATTTTAATGAAAAAATACAAAGTTATCTCTAGTGTTTTATGAGGTTAGAAAGTTTTTTAACTTGTTAAAAGACTTTGTTTGTGAAAAACATCTTCATGAAAGGCTTGACAATTTTTTCGTGTAGGGTACAATATATATATGGATAAAAACAAATTTTTGAAACGCCCATTTATATGGGTACTGGCTTCTGTGTGCTTTGCTTTATTTATATTAATTATTCCTGTGTCTTATGCACAAGGAAGGCCTCGAAGCGAAAATGATAAAAATGTAGAGCAACAGCGCTATTTGGAAGTGATGAATAGTGTTTATAACTTCGTATTAGATAATTATGTAGAAGAGATAGATCCAAGAATTTTGTATGAAGGTGCCCTAAAAGGGATGCTCGATGCAATAGGTGACCCCTATACGGTATACATGGATGCTGCAGAGGTACGAAGTCTTACCGATACAACTGATGGAAATTTTGGCGGAGTAGGTCTTTCGATAACAAAGCCTACAGAGTCTACGTTAGAAAAACCTGCTTATGTTGAAGTAGTGTCTCCTATAGAAGATACTCCTGGCTGGAAGGCTGGAATTCAAACGGGCGACTTTATAGTTTCAATTGATGGAACAGATACTGAAAGTATTACAATGGATGAAGTATTAGGAATACTGCGTGGTGAAGTTGGAAGTCCTGTCGAGGTTACAATACAACGAGGTAAAACGGAATTTGATGTTACCTTAATACGTGCACTTATTGAAGTTCCAACGGTAAAATATGGCATGATAACAGAAAATAATAAAAAAACTGGCTATATTCGTATTATTCAATTTACACCAATAACTCCAGATCGAGTAGAAGAGGCTTTAATTGCCTTTGAAAATGAAGGGTTTGATTCTCTTATTATTGACTTACGAAATAATCCAGGTGGACTTATTGATAGCGTTGCAGATGTTGCAGATAAATTTATTGATTCAGGTGTTATTGTTTCAACTAAAAGCAGATTGATGTTTGAAAATACCGTATTTAGAGCAACTAAAAAGAGTACTGTTATTTCAACCGATATTCCAATCGTTGTATTAATAAATAAAGGTTCTGCAAGTGCTTCAGAGATTCTTGCAGGGGCGCTTAAAGATTATCATCTTGCATACTTAGTAGGTGAGAGAACATTCGGGAAAGGTTCTGTTCAGCAAGTTCAGCCTCTTCCAAATAATGATGGCATGAAAATTACTATGGCTCGTTACTATACTCCAAGTGATACAAATATCGATAAAGTTGGTATTCCACCAGATGTAGAAGTTTTATATCCTGAACTCAGCGAAGACGAAGCATTAGTGTATGTTGACTTACTTACCTCTGATACAATTTCTTCTTATGTTTTAGAACACCCTGGAATGAGTGAAGATGAAATAATAGCATACGCAAAAGTTTTATCAATCGATTATGCATTAGATGAAAGTGTTTTAAGAAGACTTATACGCATGAAAGCATATCCTGATGCTTTATATGATTTAGACTTTGACATTCAGCTCATGGAAGCGTTACAAATACTAGAGAATCCTCTTTTTGATGATCTTGTGAAGAATGCTAAAACACTTAGCGAACTTCAGGCCTCGGTCGTTCTTGACGAAGATGCTTCGATATAGGATTTACTAATGCGCCAATTTGTAGTAAGCACCATGCCTAATAAAAAAGGGCGTATAGCACTAACTGAAAAAGAGAGGCGTTATCTAATCAATGTGTTGCGTTTAAAAAATGATGCAATAATCGAGGTTAGTTTACCTGATGGTAGTTTACGCGAAATGAGCCTTCGACTTGCAGAAAAAAAAACGGGAATAGTTGAGCTTGTGTCGCTCAGGATTGAAAATGCTGAAAGTTCGTTAGAAGCATTGAAGAATGATAATGGAGTAGAGTACTGGCTTTTTCAATTTTTGCCTAAAGGGCAAAAGATGGATTTAATTGTACGACAAGCTTCGGAGTGTGGTGTAACCGCTATTGTGCCTATACATGGAGATTTTTCTATTGGCGGAAAGGTACGAGATTCTGCTTCTGAAAATGCTCATAAGGTTGAGCGCTGGATGAGAATTGTACGAGAAGCTCGGCAACAAAGTGGTTCTCGAGTAAACACAAAAATATTTTTGCCATGTAGCATAACGGAAGCTATGCTGCTATGGCACGAAAACATAGAAAAAAAACAAAAAGAGTCACTAGGCCTTGTGCTTTGCGAAAAACACGATAATCAAGAAAGTATGTTTACGATAGCATCTAAGAGAAAGTCTTTTCTAAATACTTGCATTGGTTTTGCGGTTGGTTGTGAAGGTGGCATTAGCCCTAGTGAAATTGATATTTTGCAAAAAAATATGTTTCAACCAATTCACTTTAATACTAATGTGTTAAGGGCAGAAACAGCAGCCTTATATGGCATTGCAAGCTTACAAGTGGTAATAGAGGAGTATAATATATGGAAGGGATTGAGAGGATAAAAATGCTTGGGTTGCCAGTAGATATTGTACGACCTGAGGATTTTGAAAAAGTCATTTATGGGTTGTTAGAGCAACCAGGGACAAAGCAAATTATTTTTTTATCCGTGTGGGATATGTTAAAAGCACAAAACAATGCAGAATTACACCATTGTATTGAAAATGCTTCATTAGTTCTACCGGTATCAAAAAGTATTATATCTTCTGCTCGGTTTTTAAAAAAAACATCTCCTGTACGATATTATCCTTTTCGAGCTATTGTTACTTTCTTTACTATTTTAGAAAATAGATACCGCTCTTTATATCTGCTTGGAGGGCATCCAGAAGTTCTTGCAGAGTCAGAAAGAAATATTCGCTCTACATATCCTGGCTTGCAAGTAGTTGGACGTGTTCCTGGGTATTTTTCAAAAAAAAGTGAAAAAGATATTCTTTCAGCAATTTTTAAAGCTAATCCCTCAATGGTTTTATTAGCCGATGGTGTAACTGCTGGCCCTCGCTGGGTATATCATCGAAGAAATAGCTTTGGTTCTAGTATTTTTGTGTATTACAAAGATGCATTTTCAATATTTTCACAAAAAAAGAAGCGCTTAAGTGATGCAACCTTTGCTTCAGGCAGAGAAGTTTGGATTGAAATTTTAAAAAACCCTTTGAAAATTTTCTTAATTTTTCCTTTTTTATGGTATATACTATTAGTTATTGGGGATAAACTAAATCGAAAATAAAACATATCCTCAATAGGGAGAGGATGTGTATGATACAAATTGTATTGATTAGCCAAGATGAGAGATTGTTTGATTTTTGCCAAAAATTACATAACGAAACTCTTAACGTACTGTGTGTATCTTCTGTTTCAAAAGAAACAGAAGATTTTTTTTGTCATGTTTCACTTATTCTATTTGATTTTGACTTAATTCTTTCGGGTTATAACGACCTTCTTGAATTAGTTCAAAAGCAAAGCTTGGGTTTACCACTCGCTTTGTTAGTAAATGAAACGAATGCAGCGACTGTAATGCAACTATATAGGTATAAAAGCAATGACCTCATTATGCTTCCGTGTTGTACAGAGTATTTACATGCATGCATCAATAGAATCCTTCGTCGAGAAAGTTCTCACAATGCATATTTGGATGATAAAGAGGAACTTTCTTCCTTTATTTGTGTTTCCGATGCAATGAAATTATTTAAACAAAAACTCATTGCAGTAGCAAAAAACGACTTATCAGTACTTATAATAGGTGAGACTGGTACCGGAAAAAGCTTTATTGCTAGACTTATTCATAAATTATCATCAAGAAAAGATAAAAATTTTGTAGAAGAAAATGTTGCAGCTATTCAAGAAACACTAATAGAAGGTGAATTATTTGGAACAAAGGTAGGGGCCTACACTGGTGCGATTTCAAGAATAGGACTGTTTGAACATGCCAATAATGGGACACTTTTTTTGGATGAAATTGCGTGTATCAAAAATGCCATCCAAGCAAAGCTGTTGCAAGTGCTTGAAACGGGTGTATATAGACCTGTTGGAAGCGTTGAGAAAAAAAAATCAAATGTGAGACTTATCAGTGCAACAAATCTATCCTTAACCTTATTAAAAAATAGTAGAGTTTTTCGCGATGATTTGTATTTCAGAATTAGTGGTGTTCAACTACATGTTCCACCATTAAGGAGTCGTAAGGAAGATATCTATCTACTATCAAAACATTTTTTGGAAAAGGTTGCAAAAAAAAGTGGCATAAAAAAAACACTAACGCCCGATGCAGTTAGAAAACTTGAGTCTCATGAATGGCCCGGAAATGTTCGCGAGTTAGAGCGATGTATAGAATGTGCTTATTTTATGACTTCAAGGTTATTCATTACCGCCACAGATATCTCGTTTATTCTTTGAATAAAGGCCAGCAGCTTTTGTGAATATTTTTTGAAGGTAACTGGCTTCACTTTTAGAAAGAAGCGATCTTGACAAAATGCTTTGCCAAAAGAGTTTCATCTCTTTTTTTCCTGCTTGTTTAAAGAATCCTATGGTTTGAAGACTCTCAATAATGGTTTCAATAACATGATTAAGAGTTTCTATAGAAATAGGTATATAACCAGGAGAAATTGAATGAGACTCTTTTTTACAAGAGCGAAATAGTTCGTAGGTGAAAATCTGTACTGCATGAGACAAATTAAGTGAACCAAAATCATTGCTTGTAGGGATTGTTACACCCATGGTGCATATGTCTAACTCTTCGTCGGTTAAACCTGTCCTCTCATTTCCAAAAACTAGGCCAAGTAAGCCTTCTGTTTCATTGTTAGTGTCAGGAATTGCTGCAACTTGCTGAGCAAATTCTTCTGGAAGCAGTAAGGCCGTTTTCCGTTTTTTTCCTCTGCGTCTTGTGGTTCCTGCTATTATACTACAATCTTTAGTTGCATTTTCTAACGTTTCAAAAAATTCGGCAGAAGCCCAAACATCTTTTGCATGTAAAGCAAGGGTTAAAACATGATTTTCATCATAATCTTCCTTTTTCCCTACAATTCTCAGTCGAGTAATATCCATAGTAAGCATAGACCTACATACTGACCCAATGTTACGACTTTCATCTGGGTGGCATAATATGATAATTACTTGCGATAATTGCATAAAGACTCCTCTTTGCTATTTAAAATAGTATACTGTAAATTGCATAAAAATAAAACTATTATATTCATGATAAAATAGTGTATTATAAATATATTTACTTGATTTTTTTATTTTTTTGATATATCTTGTATCATGGGCGATATGCAAAAATTTTTAGGTAAAACTGCATTAATAATTGGTGGTAGTGGCGGAATAGGTGCTGCAATAAGCCAAGAACTTGCAGCTCAAGGATGCTCACTTTTTGTGCATGGCGGTCATGATTCAGATGTATTTAATCAATTAATTGTTGATTTGCAAGAAAAGGTATCAGTAACAAAAATAATACATGCTTTTGAAGCTGATTTTGCAAAAAATATTTTAGAATCACCTATAATCAAGTCGCTTAAATTAGCCGATATAGTATGTATCTGTTACGGGCCTTTTATGCAACGTTCATTGCATGAAATGGATATTGAGCAGTGGGAAAGAATGATTAATCTTAATCTTTTACTCCCTTCTTTATTGGTAAGTTTAGCATTGCCCCATATGATGGAAAAAACTTGGGGCAGATTTTTGCTTTTTGGTGGTACGAGAACAGAGCGTGTGAATGCTTTTGAAACAAATGCAGCATATGCTACAGCAAAAACAGGTCTAAGTACCTTAGTTCGATCTACTGCATTAGGGTATGCACGATTTGGCATAACGTGTAATGCTCTTTTTCCAGGATTTACTGATACTGAGTATGTCGATACAGATCTCTGTGTTAGTCTTTCGAAAAAAATGCCTCAAAAAAGGTTAATTAAAAAAAATGAAGTTGCCAAGATGGCAATGAGCTTACTTGAACAACCCATGGTAAATGGAGCGTTAGTAAGTATAGATGGTGGATGGGATCCTGCATTTTTATAAACTATTTGTTGTTATTTGTGTAAATGGTATTTGACAAACATACAACATATAGTGTATTATAAAATAAGGACTGTAAAGCAGATTTAAGACAAGGAATATGAAATGGCTTTAAACAATAATTTAGTACCAGGTTTTGATGACGAAAAAGATGATAGCTTGAAAATTTCTCTTGAAAAAGCTCAAGGTGTTGATAAATGTATTATCTTATATTTGAATGGGTATATTGATACTTATAACTCTAGTTTTTTTCAAAAGAGAGTTGCAAAGGTAGTTGATGCAGGGTATACAAACTTAATTTTTAACTGTGCTACTCTCAATTATGTATCATCAACAGGTATCGGTTCTTTCACGGCTTTCTTAAAAATGGTAAAGCCTAAGGGTGGAGACATAGTTCTTTTAGAAATTCAATCAAAAGTATATGAAGTATTCCAATTACTTGGGTTTTCACAATTTTTTAATATTAAAGAGTCTACAGATGCAGCAATTGCATTTTTTCAACAGGAGACTGTAGCTGTTGTTGGAGTATTTCCAAAAACATTCTCCTGTCCATTATGTTCGAAAAAGCTTAAAGCAACGAGAGCTGGACGTTTCCGTTGTTCTGAGTGTAAAACAATACTTGCCATTGATGATCAAGGACAGGTATTTTTAGGATAATTTTCTTGTTGTTTCTATAGGTTGTTTTTTTGAAAACAACCTTTTTTTTATGCAAAATCCTTTTGTGTAGTTGTTTTTATTAGAAAATCATGCTATCATTGATACATGAAAAAAGATTTGCTAATTGTTCCCACGTATATTTCAGTGACGCTTTTTCTTACATTTATTCTAGCTGTTTTTTTTGTATTATATCCTCTTCCAACTATAGGTGATGTTGACTATAGTATATATCTATTAGATGTTTTTTTATACTCAGCTTTATTCATCTTACCAATGATGGCGGTGCCAGCCTTAGTAATTGTGATTTTACGTGCCATAAAATATGATGCGAATACTATGTTTTCATTTTTAACCTATGTTTTTTTGTGTTTAAGTATTTGGTTATTGGTTATTCCTCTCTTTCTTTTTTTTACTCCAGAGAGAATGGTAAGCTTTTTGCTTACAGGAAAAGATTATTCTATTGCTGCTGTTTTTTTTGATAGTGCTTCCCTTTCCCAATTAAATAATTATCTTGAAGTATATTCAATACAGGTTTCAAATAGTGTTTTGGCTATTTTTTCAGATTTATTGTTTTTACGCGATATGGCATTAGAAGCGGGTAAAAATGGTCGTATAGCATACTTAGTATTTGCCTCTATAGGTTTTGCTCTTTCTTCTTTATATGCTCTTCGCCATGTTTCAAAATGGAAGCTTATAAATGTAGCTTGGATATTATTTTTGTGGGCGTTTATTATTTGGATTAATGTTCGAATGTATCGAAATGAATGGGAACTGTATGTTGGCACAGAATGGAGTGTTTTTATTATTAATGTTACAATCTCTCTTGTGGTAATTATTCTTGGTTCCTTGTTAAGCGCTAAATTTAAAAAAATACAAAATAAGGGATTATAGTATGTTATCAAAAAAACTTGCAATTCTTACTTCAATATATACCGTATTATGTTTTATTGGTATTGTAATTTTTTCTTTTGTTATTGATATTCCTTCAACTTTGCTTGATATTGATAAGTTTTCGTATAAATTTTTATCAGGATTAGGCTTGTTCCTTGATGTTCTTCCATCTATAATAGCTTCTGTTTTTTTTGTCGTTGTTGCTACATATATTGATACCAATAGTGGTAAAAATTTACGAAGTTTTTCTTCGTCTCAAATGGGGAACTTTAGGCAAATTGTAATAGTTATATGTGTAAACGTTGTTATTCTCTTTTGTGCAAATGAAGTCTTCAGACCAATAATAAATGCTGCAAAAGTCGAAAAAGAAAATAGGTATATCGATTATCACTGGTATGTTGATCAAAGTCAAGAGTCGTTTGAATTGAATGATATTTCTAGTGCACTTTTTTTTATTGATTCTGCTATTGCAATGTATCCTGAATCACAAGATGCACTAGACTTAAAAGAAATATACGAGAGAGCTCCTGCAGAAGCTCCAATTGAAGTCTTACAGTACTTTCCTGAATATAATGATATAATTTCTGCAAGTGATCCGTTGGAAACCGCCACGACGGTTTTATCGATGTTGCATAAAGCTCAAGAAGCATATGCGACACAAAACTATTTTGATGCTCATTATTATGCATTTGTTGGTTTAGAGTTAGGGGGTGTAAATAACCCTAATAGTCAAGCATTGCAAATGGTATCACTCGATGCATGGAACAAGATTCAAACATGGTCAGGCTTTAGTACTAACGATGATATGGAAATCTACGAAAAAAAGCGCCAAGGATATGCTTCTCTAATTGAGGGTGATTCTCTTTCTGCATATTACACCTATTTAGATTTAAATGCCATAATCCCTCATGACCCTGACGTTTCAAGGTATTTTGAATTGTCGAAAAATGCACTTTTAAATGAATACTTCTTTATTGATGAAACTTTAGATTTATCACACTTCGAAAAGGCAAAGAATGTATCTTTTTCTGTAACACGTTCTGATGGATTGCATTATTCTATTAGTATTGGTGGCGTTACGAATGTGCGCAGTGCTGGAAACATATTAAAGTACTTAAGAAACTACTCTTGTACACTAGAAGATGCTGATGGAAAAACTCTTTTTTCTCTTTCTGTTCCGTATGTAAAACTTATAGGTCAACCATTATCAAGCTTTAACACTGATGTAGTTAATACACTTGATTTAGAGGAAGACTCACTTGTTCCGCGCCTTCTTTTGACATCAGTTGATCGCAATACAAAAGGTATTGTGAGTGCACCTTATTTTTCTATAGGAAATGCAAGTGCAATAGATGATAGTTTAACGCTACTTCCTATGAGTTTGGATGACTTTGACTTAATTCTAGAGGCCTCTGCTGGTGCCCGATACATCAATCTTGCATCTCTTTTTAGCTTTCTTCCAAAAGCAGCTGATTTTGGCTTTTCAGAGCTCGTATATGCAAGCTTTTTCTTGCAACGCATTAGTTACTCTTTCCTTGTTTTTGCTGTTTTCATTTTTCTTGCAATTCAGGCGTGGAACTTTAGACTTAACGAAAATTCCATATTTAGATTTTACTGGGTCCTAATAGTTCCCATTTTTACTGTTGTTGCAGAAGGTATTAGAGTTTTATTATCATATGGTATGAGTCTTATAAGCTTAAATTTAGCACGCGTAGAGGGTGCATGGCAAATACCAGTGATGGTATGTGTGTTTTTGGTAATAATCATTGTTTTTTCAATTCGTTTTTTATCATTGCACGTAGATAATAAAAATGCGAAATAGGGCAAAATATTGCATAATATACCTATTCTCTTTATGTAAAAATATATGTACACGATATAGCGCATTTGTTGTAGGTTGTGTTTTATGGTTAATAGGAGGGCTAACGCTTGGAATTGTTGGCTTGCTAACAACCTTTTTTGTACAAACACTTATTAAACGAATGCGAAAGGATTCATCATTAGAAGAAAGTATTGAAAATCCCTTTAGAAATACAAAAAATAATGAGGTAAATACTCCAGACGAACCTTTTGACGGAGCCTTACTTGTTGCTGCTCTTGGCGTATATTGCACTGGTAACGCTGATTTTTCGGGAATGCAAATGCAAAAGGGATTCTCAAAATATTATACTGCTGATTGGGTTAGTCTTTGTAGAATTGCTGCACGCTCAAAAAGTTTAAACGGTGATCTTATCGTTGAATGTCTAGGAGCAACATTCTTAAAAAATGTTGCTCTTGATTCAGAATATGAAAATCTTTTGATACTTGTTTTTACATTTTTGTCGATTGTCGAGTATGAATGGAATGCTGAGCGAGGAATTAAACCCTCTGTATACCTTGCCGAATTATTACAAAAGCCAATATATATTCAAAATACAAGTGACACAGAGTTGTCTACTGCTTATCGTCTGTTAGGGCTTAGTGTTGGTGCTTCCTTCGACGAAATAAAATCAGCGCATCGCTCTTTAGTTGCATTGTATCATCCTGACACCGTAGGCGATTTAAGTGATGAACAGAAAAAAATAGCCGCTGAAGCGTTTTTACGCATACAAGCGGCTTATGAAAGTATTATTACACACGTGAACTAATATTTTAGGTATCAACCCTTTCAATTCTTGCGCCTAAACTTTTCAATCGGTCGGCTAGGTTTTCATACCCGCGTTCGACTTGGTAGACGTTTCGAATAATGCTTTTCCCGCTCGCACACATTGCAGCAATAACTATTGCCATGCCTGCTCGCACATCAGGAGAGGTAAGTTCTTCATCACCATGTAAGGTACATGGCCCTGAAACTACAGCTCTATGTGGGTCACAAAGCGTAATTCTTGCGCCCATCCCTATTAATTTATCAACAAAGAACATTCTAGACTCAAACATTTTTTCATGAATAAGTACCGTTCCTTCAACCTGTGTTGCAACAACGGTCATGATACTTGTTAAATCGGGTGGGAATCCTGGCCATGGTGCATCATCAATTTTAGGAATCATTCCACCTAGGTCAGTATTAACTTGCATAGATTGAGTTTGGTTAACATGTAATGTTGTACCGTCAATTTCCCAGTGAATGCCAAGTTTACCAAAGGCAAGTTTTATAGGTCTGAGATCTCGTGGTTCAATACCCTCTATGGTAATACTTCCTTTTGTAGCGGCTGCTAAGCCAATAAAAGAACCTACTTCCATAAAGTCAGGACCTATTTTAAACTCGCAGCCTCGAAGTGTTTTTACCCCGTCTATTATAAGAATATTCGATCCAATTCCTGAAATCATTGCACCCATTGAATTGAGCATATTGCAAAGATCTTGAACGTGAGGTTCTGATGCAGCATTTGTAATAATTGTTTGTCCTTCTGCAAGAACTGCTGCCATTAGGGCATTTTCCGTTCCTGTTACTGATGCTTCATCTAAAAACATATCTGCACCAACAAGCTTGTTTGCAGTGAATGTAAAGTTTCCATCAGCTTCGATTCGTGCCCCCAACTCTGTAAGAGCTAAAAAATGTGTGTCTAGCCTGCGCCGTCCAATAACATCTCCTCCTGGTGGATACATGCTTACCTTTCCGCACCGAGCAATTATAGACCCCGCAAATAAAATTGATGCACGGATTTTTTTTGATAAATCTCGGGGTATTTCAGTACTGTTTAAATGTTGTGCATGCACTTTCCATGAGTTTTTGTCAATTTTTTCAACAGTTGCACCCAAGGATTTAGCGATATCTAGCATAACAAGCGTATCATGAATATTTGGAATGTTATGAAGAATAACTGGTTCTTCAGTTAAAAGTGTTGCCGCAATACAAGGGAGTGCTGCATTTTTATTTCCGCCTGGAGTGATTGTTCCTTTGATGGGAAAGCCACCTTCTATATGATATTCTACCATTGTTTCTCCTGTTTGTTATCTTAAATTATTTGTAATTTTATTATTTCTAAAACCATTCTTGTTGCATAAGTCATTTGGTTGAGAGATGCCCATTCAGATCGTGAATGAAAGTTATGTCCGCCTGTAAAAATATTAGGAGTCGGTATACCCATTTGTGTGAGCCTAGAACCATCGGTTCCACCTCTAATAGGCTTACATACAGGTTCAATACCTAAATTTTTAGCAGCTTCAAAGAGGTTTTTTGTTACAGAAGGATTTTCATCTAGTTTTTTCTTCATATTTAGATACTGTTTTGTATGTTTTACTATAACAGAACTTCCTAAAAATTTTTGTTCAATAGCTTTTGCAAATATTTCAACAGCCTCCATTCTTCGTTTCATTGACTCATCGTCAAAATCACGTAAGTATAGTGTCACTTCTGCTTCTTCAAGGTGGCCTGATATTTTCATTGGAGCATAAAATCCTAAGTATCCGTCTGTTGCCTCTGGGCTTTCATTTTGTGGAAGCATTGATACAAAGTTAGATGCCATTGTAACAGCATTTACCATATCAGGGCGTGCAGTACCCGTATGCTTTGATTTTCCTTTAAATATTAGTTCACTTTTATATGCACTAAAACATTCAATTTCTAATTCACCGATATGGCTTCCGTCTAATGTATAACATGCAGTCGATTGAATCCATTCTAGTGGTACATTATCCATTCCATGCCCAGTTTCTTCATCTGGACTAAATATAATTTCAATTGGACCATGCTGTACAGGAATTTTTTCATCTGTATCGATATTCTTATTATGTAAGATTAAGTCTATTGCTGTGATAATTGCGGCTATTCCTGCTTTATCATCTGCTCCTAAAAGGGTAGTTCCATCTGTCGTGATGATTGTTTCTCCTATAGAAGAAGTCAAATCTTTATCAAATACTGGGTTTAACTGAACTCCTTCCTTTAAAGATATGCAAGATCCATCATAGTTTTCAATTACTTGTGGCTTAACATCTTTTCCAGAAACACCCTGTACAGTATCCATATGGGCTAAAAAACCTACAGATGAAATATGTTCAAATCCTTTGGTTGCTGGAACTCTAGCACACACATATGCATGTTCTGTTACGTGTACATCTTCAATACCAAGTTCTTTTAGTTCTTTTTCGAGAGTATAGGCAAAATCTCTTTGGCATTCCGTTGACGGACAAATGCCTTTATCAGCTGCTTCTAAATCGCTTGTAGTCCAGGTTGTAACATAGCGTAAAAAGCGCTCTAATAGAGGTTTCTCTATGTGCGTGTTTGTTTTTTCCATAGCTATAGAATACGATATTTTCGCAGTCATTTCAAGTGAATGTAACTTATTTCTTACTTTTTTCTTATTTTAGTTCATGATATTCTTTGACATTTTCTTAAAAAAGGAGTATGCTATATAGATGAAGCACATTCCTTCTTTTCCTGATTTTGAACCAATAAGTGCATATATGCACAATGAGCTACATCCTTTCTTGAACAATTTAGAGGGTGGTATTTCTGAGTTTACCTTTTTGTCACTTTTAATGCATCAAAAAAAATATAATTATGAAATAGCTGCCCTCGATAATAGAGTGTATGCTATAACGGGTAAGGATAAACAAGGATTTTTTTTCACGATAGTAGGCGGATGTCCAGGAAAAAACAATGCATTAATGCTTATTGAAAAATTCAAGCGATGGAAAAATATTTCTCAAGATGTGTGCGATTCTTGTAAAGAGGTTTTTGATTCACTTGGTTTTGAACTTATTGATGATAGAGATAATGCCGACTATTTATATTTGCGGGAAAAACTAGCAAGCCTTGCTGGAAAGTCGCTTCATAAAAAACGAAACCTTGCAAATAATTTTGAAAAAACCTACCAGTGCGAAGTGAAACAACTTGATATTATGACGGCAGCAGCTGCAGGAGATGTTTTAGATGAATGGCAACGCTCTCGCCCAGAAGGTCTTAATTCCGATTACGAACAATGCTTTTCTGCTCTTTCTCTATTAGCCTTTACCGACCAGTATGGGTTGATTGTGTATGCTGACTCCAAACCAGTAGGGTGGGCATTAGGCGAATACATTGCTAATGGTAAAATGTTTGTTGTACATTTTGAAAAAGGGTTGGATGAATACAAAGGTGTGTACCAGTATGTTAATCGTGCAACAGCCCAGTCTCTACCAGACTCGGTGCTTTATATAAATCGAGAGCAAGATTTAGGTGATGAAGGTTTACGACAAGCAAAAATGACATATCGCCCAGAAGGTTTTGTTCAAAAATTTCAATTTAAAATTATTTAAGGAGAATATGCTTTGAGGTTTATAAGTACAAGAGACAATTCTAAGCAAGTATCGTTTTCTGATGCTATTTTAAATTGCTTACCAACTGATGGTGGGTTGTATGTACCTGCCTATGCTGAGGATTTACGGCCTTGGATATCGCATATGGATGCATCTACTCCCTTTGTTTCTATTGCAGGATCTCTAACGGAAGCTTTAATCAAAGAAGAATTTAGCCCAATTATTAGCGAAGCAATTGCAACAAATGCTTTTCCGTTTAGTCCCGAACTAAAACAACTCGATGACAATTTCTATGTATTAGAGTTATTTCATGGTCCAACTGGTACACATAAAGATTTTGGGCTTTCATATTTGGCCTCATGTCTAGAGCATGTTTTATTAATGAAAGACCGAAAAGCAACAGTTCTTGCGTCAACAGATGGTGAAACTGGAGCAGCTATTGCTGCAGCTCTACGAGGTAAAAAAAATATAAAAGCAGTTCTTTTGTACGCAAAAGGCACGATGAAGGGTTTCTTGGATTCTGATTGTATTTGGAATGGTGGAAATATATACCCTGTTGAAGTCGATGCCGATAAAAAAGTTTGTTATGAACTTACTCGCGCAATATATTCACAGCCTGAACTTATTACCAAGTTTTCATTGACACTTGCCAATACTGCAAATATTGGGCGTCTTTTACCACACACCTTTTTGTATTCATATGCATTTTCTCGTCTTAAAAAAAATCTTATCGATAATCTTTACTACACAATGCCAGCAGGTAATTATGGGAACATTACAGCAGGCTTATATGGTTGGAAGTATTCTCTGCCACTTACTGGGATTATTACAAATTGTACAGGTTCTTTAACTCAAGACGCTTTAGGAAAATGCACGGTGTTGGACTCATTAGTACCACTGTTAGAAAGAGGTCCTGCAGATCCGGTTGAGCCTTCAAGTGTAGAGCGCTTGGAAGAAATCTTTATGACGCACCCTGCAGTTATGAAAGCATTAGTGTTTCCTATTGCTGTTACTGATGAAGAAGCTGTGCAGTCAGGTCAAAATTTATTTATGAAGTATTCAAGCTTTTTTGATTTGGAAACTTCGAGAGCATATGAAGCAGCCTGCAAAAAAGGCGTATTTTCTAAAGACGATGGAAGCGCAGTTGTTCTTGTTTCTATAAAAGACCCATCACTTTGTGCTTCATCAATTAAGATGCTTTGTGGTGAAGCACCTAAAATGAGCGAAAAATTACAAACTGTTTTTGCTCCAATTACACCTAAAAAGAGAATCTCGCCGAGTATTGAAGAAGTTGAGAAAATTTTAACTGAGTTAGAGTAAGGCAATAATACTCTTTCGTTATTTTTTTACCTTACTTTGAGCAGTTTTTTTCTCTGCTTTTTTTGGCTTTAGAATCTCTAAAAGGTTATCAACTTTATACTCAGAAGACTCAATTGCCTTTGTAATGGTATCCCATAGAGTTTTTATAGAATCATAATCTTGAGATTTTGCTCTAAATAATGTATACAACATTGTAGCATACATTATTGTTTCTTGAGCTGCTTCTTTATTATACCATAAAATACCATCGTAACGATTAATACCTAGGATAGAAGCTGCAAAGTCTCCTGAAACTAATTTTACAATCATTTCCCAAGATATTTTTTCGAGTTGAGAAGGAATAATTTCGGTATCGCAAAACTCTGTTATAGCTATCATAATCTTAAACTGGTTATACATGTCTTTGGATGGTTTTCCCATAGTAACAAGTATATCGCGCATTTTTCTTTCCAAACACCATAGTTGAATGAGGTTTCTTGTTGCCGCAGCACTAATATTTGTACCAAGCACATCCTTTAATGTAAAGAGCATGCAAAAAGCACCTAGTATTTCTGGCATATAAGGATAACATAACATGTTTTCATACAAAGCCCTCACAAGAGGAGAGGGTGCTTTTTTCGTATTTCGGGCATCATCACAAAGTTTTATAAGCTTTGATATACGCTTTACAAAATGGGACCAAACAGCTTCAGTATCGCAAGCTTTTTTACCTGTTGTTTTTGGTAATACTGTAGATGAGCCATAATTTCCACCAATAAATATTTCAAGCATCTTAAAATAGGCTATTCCATCTTCTTTTGATTGGTCTAAAAGTTTTGAAAGGCTTATTGCTTTTTTTTCTTTATTTAATGTTTCATCTTTTCTTGTGTATAATTGAGGTGCACATAGATATGCAATTCCGTTGAGAAAGTCCGGTGAAGCAAATTTTTCCAAGGTTTGGTATAAATCTTTTAGAAATACTTCTTTTAAAGCAGTATCTATATCTTGAACTCCACGTCCATTTAATTCTTTGCAAAGAACGTGATACATTCCTGTGTCATCATCTTCTACCTCAGAAATATCCATTAAAACTTGGTATTCATATCCATTTAAATGCAGAAAGATTCCTTTTTCATATAACTCTGCACTTGAGCGAATATACCATAAGTCAGATTTTTTTTCGCGGAAGATACAATAATGATTTGAATCATTTGTTAAACATATTGCTTGAGCAATATGTTCGGTATGCATTGAAACTGCATTATCTTCTGCTTTTATTGCATACTGACAAGAATTTGAAACCCACCCCGAAGATTGCTCATATGCATTATTATAAAAAACAATACTTTTTTCTGTTTCATGTCGGTTTGAGTAGGCAAAAATATTCTCATTTACGGTATCCCCAGACCATACATCATAAAAGCGAAAGTTTTCAATATCTGAATAAAGGTATCGTTTTTTCATAAGAGGAAAAATATCATGATTATGTCTATCGATGAGATCATAGTCTTTTTCTTCATCCCAATAAGCCTTAGTATATTCCATGCCATACTTTTCACCAAAGCCTTCTATTTGCCCATGTCCAAACATTGGAAGCCCTGGCATGGTTACCATTAAGGTACAAACGCCAAAGTACTTGTCTCCTTTTCCAAACTGAGCCACTGCTGTATCTTCATCAGGGTTATTCATGAAATTTACAAATCGCTTTAATATTTGAGGATCAAATTCAATGGTGTTTTTTATTGTTGAGCGGTATTTATCATTCTCTTCTTTTTTTAGCATGTTCATAAATGCTGAGTTGTATACTCGGTGCATTCCTAATGTACGAACAAAATAGCCTTCCATCATCCAAAATGCTTCTGCTAAAAGAAGTGTCTCTGGTATTTCTGTTGCAATACGGTCAACTACCTCTCTCCAAAATTCATTTGGGATTGCCTTTTCAAAGTCGTCGGTGCTAATCGCATGTTCTGCCCTCGATGCTATATCACCACCTTGTCCTGGTTGTGGAAACCAAAGCCTGCGAATATGTTTTTTTGCCAATACCATAGCTGCATCAAATCGAATTACCGAAAAGTTTCTTGCTACGTGAAGTACTTTTTGAATTACCTCTTCGCGTGCTTCTGGATTTAAGAAGTCGATTTGTGCTGTATCATTCCATGGCATTCCTGTCCCATCATTTCCATGGTAAAAATATCGTGTATCCCCAGTTTGATTATCTACACGCTTATATACAACGGCACAATCTGTTTTTGAGTAGTAGTTATCCTCTAAGTATACGCTAATCCTTGGATCAAGGGATAAATTTTCTCCATTAAATGAGTATCCAGGAAAAGGGCAGTATGAACTTTGAATAAAAAGATGTGGTTTTTCCACAACCCATTTTGAATCCATCGCGGTATGGTTAGGAACCATGTCGGCTGCAATTCTAATTCCTCTGTACCATAACCTTTGGCGTAAGTTTTCGAGGGCACTCCAACCGCCTAAGTTTTCGGCTATTTCATAGTCATGCAAGCTGTATGCACTCGATGTTGCTTCTGGATTTCCGTTTATTTGCTTAATTCTTTTACTTGCCCATGAGCGTTCCCAAATTCCTATAAGCCATAAGGATGTAAAGCCTTGTTGTGCTAATGAGTCAAGTTCCTCATCTGGAATTTGATCGAGTCTAGTTATTTCGCGCTTATATTGTTTTGATAGTTGGTCTAGCCATACTAGAACTGTTTTTGCCATTAAAACAACATTGCCCATCCAGTCTTTGTCGGGACTAAAGCGCTCATACTCTTTCATTAGAGTATCGTAATTATATGCTTCCATTGGGGGTGGGCCTGAAAAATGACCACTCCAGCCTGGTTTTTCTTCTTCTGTTATCATATCCATACTCGAGAGCAATCTTAAAATATTTTCACCTAAAATTTCTTGCCATGTGTGACGAATATAGTCTAGTTGCCCTTTTAGACTGTTAGGACTTGCAACAACTGGTTCTCTAAGCATGGTAATTAAGTCAGTATGATTTGGACCAAATAAAGGTTGTTCCTTAAAATAATCCTGCACAACTGTCCATGTTTTTTTATAATGTGTATTCTTTTTTAGCGTTTCATCATTAAATAAAATATAAAACGGCTCAAAGGCTGGGTTTTCATTTGCTAAAATGAGCAGTATGAGTTCTTCTAGTGTTGATACTTTATTTGAAATACCATCACTTGAACCTTGAAGGTATTCAATTTCTGATACCTCTTGTCTATATACTGCGAGGGGTGGAAATTCATGTGTAAAATCTAAAAGTAATGAGTCTAGGGCTTCAGAGCCAATTGTATTATGTAGGTTTTCATATAATTCTGTAAATGCAGCACTATTTTTTGAATCTCTAAAATTTTTACAAACTACGTGAAAAATCTCATCAATTAAGCCCATTGCATTGAGTTGCCCTGCTTTAATGTATTTTTGTGGCTCTGTTATTGGCTTGAGGGACTCATTTATTTTAGTGGCGAACAGGCGAACATTCTTAAAGTGGGTGAAAATAACGTTTCCATTTGTTGAAAACATTGGGAGGTCAAACTTGCATGTATCCCTCATTGCCTTTGAAACGTGAAATTCCATCATTGTAGCACCCTCATAAAGAAAAACTTGTACAAACATTGTACACTATAAATGTTGATTTGTAAATGAATTATATTCTTTAATTTGATTTTTTTTGAATTTATTGTTACAATTCAGGGTATATTACTGTCTCTTTCATATTATATTAATAACTTTTAGTTATAAAGCATATATACTTTTTTTGCCTTTGAAAAGTCACAAATTGCTTCTTTTGACGTCAAAAGAAGCAAAACCGCGGGGGAGACGTTGCGACTCGTCTCCCCAGACCCCTCTTAACGCCTTTTATTGTTACACCATAAAAAATCTTCCAATTTTTTTTAATTTCGTATCTCTTGCTAAATTACTTTTCGCGTTGTGATAACAAATAAGATTTTGAAAAAAGGTACGTTAGTACAATGAAGTGAGCAACCGTTATAAAAGGAAGATGTGTTTAAAAAGCGTTAGGAGTCTGAGGCGAGCCGCAACGCCTCAGCGGTTTTTTG